>NZ_JBFRCU010000013.1:0-118290 GCF_052113205.1 Inquilinus sp. YAF38
GTGCAGGACCGCGCCGCCCTTCGGGTCGAGGGCGGCGAACACCACCCGGCGGAGACGTGCGAAGGAGATCGCGCCGGCGCACAGCGCGCAGGGCTCGAGCGTGACGTAGAGATCGCAGTCCGGCAGCCGCGGCCGGCCGCGCAGCCGGCCGGCCTCGCGGATCGCCAGCACCTCGGCATGGGCGGTCGGGTCCGCCAGCTCCTCCACCCGATTGCCGGCCCGGGCCAGCACCGCGCCGGTCGCGGCCTCGACCAGCACCGCGCCGACCGGCACCTCGCCGCGCGCAGCAGCCGCCGCCGCCTCGTCGAGTGCCAAGCGCATATAGGTGTCGGCCGGATCGGGGGCTGGCGGGTCGGCGGGCACGGGTCAGATCCTCGAGTTTCGTGCTAACCCTGGCCGGGCGCTTCGCGCTAGACAAGGGCGATGAGCAAGACCCCCATGACCACCGTCGGGAAGACGGCGGGCGACCCGGCCGCGACAGGCGCCGCGACGCCCGCCGGAAAACCCAAGGCCACCTTCAAGGATGGCGGCGAGAAGGACGGCGAGCGCGTCGCCAAGGTACTGGCGCGGGCCGGCATGTGCTCGCGCCGCGAGGCTGAGCGCTGGATCGCCGAGGGCCGCGTGGCGCTGGACGGCAAGGTGTTGGAGACGCCGGCCGTGGTGGTGCCGCCGGGCGCGGTGCTGAGCGTCGATGGCGTGCCGGTGCCGGAGCCCGAGCGCACCCGGCTGTGGCGCTACCACAAGCCGGCGGGGCTGGTGACCACCCGGTCCGACCCGCAGGGCCGCCGGACCGTGTTCGACAGCCTGCCGGAGGAGCTGCCGCGCGTGGTCTCGATCGGCCGGCTGGACCTGAACAGCGAAGGCCTGCTGCTGCTGACCAATGACGGCGAGTTGTCGCGCCGGCTGGAGCTGCCGTCGACCGGCTGGCCGCGGCGCTACCGCGTGCGGGTGCACGGCACCCCCGACCCGGCGAAGCTGGCCGGCCTGGCCAAGGGCATCACCGTCTCCGGGGTCCACTACGGCCCGATCGAGGCGGCGCTGGACAAGGTGCAGGGCGCCAATGCCTGGCTGACCATCACCCTGCGCGAGGGCAAGAACCGCGAGGTGCGCAAGGTGATGGAAGCGATCGGCCTGGACGTGAACCGGCTGATCCGCGTCGCCTACGGCCCCTTCCAGCTCGGCATCCTGGAGAAGGGCGAGGCCGAGGAGATCAAGGCCTCGGTGCTGCGCGACCAGCTGGGCCGCTGGCTGACGACCCATGAGGAGGAGCGGCCGACGCGCAAGCCGGCGCCTAAGCCGATAGCCGCCAAGCCGGCGCCCACCAAGCCGACAGGCTCGAAGCCCGCGACCGGTCCCGCGTCCCGCCATGCCCCTGCGCCTCGTCGCCGGCCGTCATAGGGGCCGCGCCCTCGCCGCCCCGCCGGACCGCGCCACCCGCCCCACCGGCGAGCGGGTGCGCGAGGCGGTGTTCAACATCCTGGCCCATGCCGGCTACGGCCCCGATGACGGCGACGCCGTCACCGATGCGGTGGTGCTAGACGCTTTCGCCGGCACCGGGGCCCTGGCCTTCGAGGCGCTGTCGCGCGGCGCCGCCGAGGCCTGGCTGTTCGACAGCTCGGCCGCGGCGCTGGGCTTCGCCCGGAAGAATGCCGAGACGCTGGGCGAGACGGCGCGCGCCCATCTGCTGCGCGCCGACGCGCTGAAGCCGCCGCCGGCCCGGGCGCAGGCGACGCTCTTGTTCCTCGACCCGCCCTACCGCCAGGGGCTGATCGGCCCGGCGATCAAGGCGCTGTCCGCCGCCGGCTGGCTGGCCCCCGGCTGCCTGGTGGTGGCCGAGACCGCTGCCGACGAGCCGGCGGTGGACGGCCTCGCCCTGCTTGACGAGCGCCGCTACGGCGTCGCCCGCATCGGCTTCGGGCGGGTGGCGGGATAAAAGGGTTCGCGTAGGCTGGGTTCGCGAGAGCGAACCCAGCATTTCGCGGCAATCACAACCGCCGTGTTGGGTTCGCTCCGCGAACCCAACCTACGCGGCCCGTGCGGCTCAGGCCGCCGCGCGCAGGCCCTTGCCGCGCAGCTTCGCCACCGCGGCGATGGTCTTGAGCGCGGCCTCCGCCGCCTCCTTGCCCTTGACCAGGAAATGCTCGCGGAAGAAGGCGGTGTGGGCCTCGTGCTCGTGGAAGCGCTGCGGCGTCAGCACCGCGGACAGCACCGGCACCTCGGTGTCGAGCTGCACCCGCATCAGCGCGTCGATCACCGCGGTCGACACGAATTCGTGCCGGTAGATGCCGCCGTCGACGATGAAGCCGGTGGCGACGATGGCGTCGTAGCGGCCGGTCTTGGCCAGCAGCTGGGCGTGCAGCGGGATCTCGAACACGCCCGGCACCTCGAACAGGTCGACCTCCGGCGCGGCGGCGCCAGCCTGGGCTATCTCGGCCAGGAAAGCGGTCTTGCACTGGTCGACGATGTCGCGGTGCCAGCACGCCTGGATGAAGGCGATGCGGGGCGCGTCGGTGCGGGAAGCAGAAGACAGGGGCTGATTCATGGTCATCCTCATGCAACGGACCAGAATCAGGGCATACGGGACCGACCACCAGGACTCGTGCCCGGCCTGCCGTCCCCGTTCTCTTTCATCCGGACTATGACCGTCGGCTTCGGATTCTGACCGAATCTGCTGACCCTGCCGGTTGACCCGGCAGGCGCTCGCGGGCTTGTGCGCTGTCCCGAGGGATCGCGCCATTACCGCCGGTGGGGACTTTCACCCCGCCCTGAGAACGTCCGCCGCCCGGGGGATCCGGACGGCTGTCTCGAATATCGGGAGGCCGCGGGGCCTTGGCAAGGCCAGACGCGACAGAACGGTGGCGCGACTGCGACATCGCGGGACGGGTCCGGCACAATGACGGCGGCCTGACGGCCGCACCCTGGTCGTCGGCGATGGAAGGAGGCGAGAGATGACGGACCACACGGGCCGCTGCCTGTGCGGCGGGGTGCGCTATCGGGTGACCGGGCCGCTGCGCCAGGTGGTGACCTGCCATTGCGGCCAGTGCCGCCGCACCTCCGGCCATTTCGCCGCCTTCACCGCCTGCGCCGCCGGCGATCTGGTGCTGGAGAGCGACCGCACGCTGCGCTGGTACCGCTCCTCCCGCGCAGCCGAGCGCGGCTTCTGCGGCGAATGCGGCGCCAGCCTGTTCTGGCGGATGGCGCAGGCCCGCACTGTCAGCATCGCCGCCGGCACGCTGGACGGCGCCACCGGCCTCGGCATCGGCGGCCATCTCTACACCGCCGACAAGGGCGACTACTACGCGATCGCCGGCGACGCCCCGCAATGGCACGAGCACCCGGATTGGGATGACCCCGCCTATCCGCAGGTCCCTGGGCTAGGGTGAGACGTTACGGTGGCATCGGTGGCCCGCCAGGTATATTCTGCCTGGGAGGCTACCTAGGAACCATCCATGGCTCTCAGCATCAAGGATCCCGAAACCGAGACGCTGGCCCGCGAATTGGCACGACGGACCGGTGAATCGATCACGGAGGCCACCCGGCGCGCCCTGGAGGATCGGCTTCGGCGGGTGGTCGGTGCCAAGAAAGCGCCGTTGCTGCTCGAGGAGATGGCCGTCATCCGCAAGCGGGTGGCCGCCCTGCCCATCCTGGATCGCCGCAGCCCGGACGAGATCCTGGGCTATGACGAGGACGGGCTGCCGCGCTGATGGTGATCGACACCTCGGCGATCCTCGCCATCTTGCTCAACGAGCCGGAGGCGCCGGATTTCGAGCGACGCATCGCGGCAGATCCGGTTCGGCTGATCTCGCCCGCGACTTTGGTCGAGGCGGCTATCGTGATCGAGTCACGGCTGGGAGATGCGGGCGGCCGAGAATTCGACCTCTGGCTCCACAAGCTCGACGCCGAAATCGTTCCGGTGGATGGCGACCAAGCCCAGATGGCGCGGCGTGCGTGGCGCCGCTTCGGCAAGGGCCGGCACCCGGCCGGGCTTAACTATGGCGACTGCTTCGCCTATGCCCTCGCCGCGACGAGGGGTGAGACCCTCCTGTTCAAGGGCAACGATTTCAGCCGGACCGACCTGTCGGCCGCCCCTTAGAACGGCGAATCGGCCGGGGCCTGCTCGCGTCGCTCGTCCATCTCGTAGTCGCGCAGCACCGCGGCGATGCGCAGGCGGTAGCCCTGGAAGATGCCGGCCCGGCCGGCGGCCTGGGCGGCGCGGTGCTCGGCCCGGTTGCGCCAGCCGGCCACGGCCGCCTCGTCCTCCCAGAAGGACAGCGACAGCAGCTTCTCCGGGTTGGTCAGGCTGCGGAAGCGCTCGACCGAGATGAAGCCGGGCATCTGCTCCAGCACCGGGCGCAGCCGGGCGGCGTGGTCGAGATAGTCGTCGAACCGGCCCTCCGCCGGCTCGACCTCGAAAATCACGGCGATCATGCGCTCCTCCCTGGCTGCGTCTCTGGCCCAGCTTAACCGGCCAGCGGCTACAAGAGGCAGAGCGAGATACCGGTATAAGTCACCGTCACGTTCAGCGTGTCGGTGTAGCTGGCCGGGATCGCGGCGGTGTTGACCGGGATCCGCCCGTAGAAGGTGATCGGCTCGACCCAGCTGCTGCCGATGGCGCCGACCAGCCGGCAGCGCGCCTGCACTGCGGTGCTGCCGCTGCCGTCGCCCCAGACCGTGGTCCGGGGGGCGGCGGTGTAGCCGTTATAGGCCAGCGTCGGCGTCCCGGCGCTCATTCGCCGCGGTGAGAAGGTGCCCGACCCGCCGGTGCTGACCGCGACGGTGTAGTTGATGCCGAGGCACAGCACCGGGCAGACGCAGGTCACCGTGATCGTCGACGTCGCGTCCAGCACCGTGCCCGAAAGCGGCGCGAAATTGCCGAAGGCGAGCGCGGTCGCGGTCACCGAGCAGCTTTCACCGAGGGCGAAGGCCGGACGACCCGCCAGGAGGCAGACCAGAGCCGCGGGCAGGCTCCACAGCAGGGATCGTCTCATGGCGTTCCTCCGCAGGTGACGGGACCGATCTGGGGGATCTCGCCCGGCGCGGGCGCGAAGGCGAAGGCGATGCGGCACTGGCTGCCGTCCGGCAGGGTGACCGTGCCGGCATTCTCCGGCTGCAGGCCGGTGGCGTAGCCCAGCCCGTCATAGCCGACCGGCAGCGGCTCCGCCCCGCCGCCGTCCAGCGCCAGCATCGAGCCGGGCGGCACTGCGCTGCCGTCCGGGCGTTGGATCAGGATGGTGGCGGCGTCGCCGACACGGACCGGGAACGGGACGACGATGCCGCTGCGGTCGGCCGGGGTCACCAACCGGCGGGTGTCCTCGAAGGCGGCATCGGCCGGCAGATCGGTCACGTCGATCGCCATCTTGTTCGCCTCATAGGCGCGCAGGCCGCGGACCAGCAACTGGCCGTTGGCGTCGGTGCGGCCGACCGGCCGGTTTTCCAGCGTCACGCCGACATCGGGCACGCCGGTGTCGACCACGGCGAAGCTGTCGTCGATGCGCTGGCCGGCGAACACCCCGCCGCCGGCATAGGTGAGCGAGCCGCGAACCTCGCCGCGGACGCTGGTCTGGCCGTCGATCTGGTCGCCCGCGACGGTGAAATCGGCCAGCGCCGTGCGGTAGTCGACCTGGCCGTAATAGCGGCGCAGGTCGCCTTCGCTGGCCTGGGCGTTCACCACCAGACCGCGGTCGGACACGCCGGTGTCCTGGACGTAGCTGGCGCGCTGGGTCAGCCAGCGCTGGCCGTTCTGGGCCGTGGCGTCGACGCCGACGCTGGTCTCGCGGCCGAGGGGAACGGTGAGCGACACCATCACCCCGGCGTTCGAACCGTCGTCGAGGTCGAGGAAGCTGGTGGCCACCAGTTGGATGTCATCGAACAGCGTCAGGCTGTAGTTGCCCGAGGCGATCCGCGTCCGGCCGAAATCGGTCCGGTCGAGATCGACATAGGCAACGCCGAGCGACCCCCAGCGGTCGAGGTTGAGGCTGGCGTTGATCTGGGTGCTGCTGCGCAGCCGGTTGCGGTCGTCCACCGCCGCCAGGTCGCGGTAGACCCCGACGGTGCCGGTGCGCTGCAGGCCGACGCTCCAGCGCGGCTCGAGATGCTCGGCCCCGATCGCGTATTGCAGGCCCGAATCGCCGCTGGAGCGGCTGCCCGACACCGCGACGTTGACGGTGCCGAGCGTGCCGACGCCATAGACCAAGCCGGCGCCGCCCAGGACCAGGTCGCGGCTGGTCTCGACATGGCCCTCCAGGGTGAGGCTGTCGTAGAGGCCGTAGCGCAGCGAGCCGATGCCGGCGAAGCCGGAATAGTCGGCACTGGCCTCGCCATAGCGCCGTCGGATCGAGCCGGCTTCGAAAGAATAGTCGGCGAGGCCTTCGCGCAGCAGGTTGCGGCTGGCGTAGAAGGGCAGCGTCTGCACCGTCTCGCGCCCCAGCGCGTCGCGCACCACCACCCGGGCGTCGCCGCCGCCGGTCAGCACCGGCAGGCTGTTGATCTCGAACGGGCCCGGCTTCACCTCGGTCGTGAACTGCTTCACGTTGTTGAGGTAGACGTCGACGGTGGACGGCACCGCGGCGTCGCCGCCGAAGGCCGGCACCGGGAAGGTGATGAGGTCGGGCCGCATCGCGAAATCCCGGTCGACCTGGGCGCCGGCCATCCGCACCGGCCGAGTCCAGGCCAGGCCGCCGCTGATGAAGTCGCCCAGCCGATAGCGGCGCAGCGCGCCGGGGTCGGACCAGGTCCAGGTGGTGTCCAGCCGAATCACCCCGTCATCCTGCCTGCCGCCGGTACCGATATTGCCGAGGAAGCTGGTGTCGAGCACGCCGAGCGGGCCGAAGACGCGGCCTTCCACCACGCCGGAGCCGTAGGTCGAGCCCTCGCCCCGGGTGCCGATCAAGTCGTAGTTGAGCAGCAGCCCGTAGTCGCTCTCGGCCTGGCTGATCCGGGTGTCGCGCGCTCCGATCTCCACCGGCTGCCGCCCCGCCTCCGGCAGATCGATGCGCACCGCCTGAGCCGACTCGTCATAGTCGTATTGCAGGCCGGGGATGGCGGACAGCGGCAGCAGCCCGTCCGCGCTCGGGTCGACGCCTTCCGGTGGCCGCACGCCCACGGCCTGCAGTTCCTGCGCCGTCGCATAGAGGGTGCCGTCGCGCTCCACGAAGCCCCCGATCAGCTGCTGGCTCTGGCCGTTGACGGTGACGTCGAGATAGAGGGCGCGGTCCGCCGCCGCCGCCGGGATGGCCGCCAGCCACCCGGCAGCCGCCAGCATGGCACCTGCCCTACGGGCTGCCGTCCAGGGCGATCGTGGCATCGACCCCGCCCTGGTCCCCCGCGCCGCGCAGCGTGACCTGACCGGCCCGGTCCAGCCCGCGCAGCGGGATGCGCCAGCGCTTCTCCTGCCCCGGTAGGACATAGCCGCTGAAGGCCTGGCTGGCCGCGCCGCCGCGGGTGGCAATGGTCAACCCGTCGAACTTGGCGTGCCTGGTGCCGTCATTGCGGGCCGCGAGCTCGACCACCCCGCCCCCCGCCGGCCGCGCCGACCAGGTGATCTTGGCCTGCCCGGGGGCTGCCGCGGAGACGAAGATCGGCAGCGACAGATGCAGCGCCAGGTTGATCTGGCCCGGCACCGGCACCGGGATCTCCTCGACCATCAGCCGGTAGCTCTTCTCCGCGGCTCCGGCCGGCCGGCGCAGCAGCACGCGGATCACCTGCTCCCGCCCCGGCGGAATGGTGACGATCGGCGGGCTCGCGACCACTGCGTCGGTCGGGGCCAGCCGGTCAATGCCGCCGGGCTGCGACCAGTCGAAGGTGCGCAACTGTACCGTCGCCGGCGCGGTGGCCCGGTTGGTGACGGTGATGGTCTGCGCCATCTGGCCGGCGGCGAAGTCGACGCCGATCGGCGCCACCTCGAGCCCGCCGGCCTGGACTGCCGTGCCGGCGAGGCACAAGGACGCCCACGCTGCCACGGCCAGGGCGAGGCGTCGGCGTATCGCCGTCATGGACCGCCCCCTGTCAGTAAGTGACCGTGACGCCGATCGTATCCAGATACGCATCGGGAGCGACGAACTGGCCGGCCGGAACGCGGCCGTAGACGGTCGAGATGATGGGCACCGCGCCGGCGGTGAGACTGACGGTGTCGGTGCCCACGGTGTTGCCCCAGTTCGTGGTGCGGCCGCTGTCGCTGTACAGGAAGTAGTCCAGTCGGGCGGCGGTGACGGTCGTGCCCGACATTTGCCGCGTGGTCACGGTGGCGCCGGCAGCCGCGCCGGCGTTGAGCCCGATGTTATAACCGGTGCCGGCCGTGCAGGTGACGGTGATGGTGGAGGTGCTGAGCGCATCCGCCGAGCTGGTGTAATTGCCGAATGCCAGCGGCGTCGCCAAAACCGTGCAGAACTTCAGCACGGTCGCCGTGACCAGGAAGCTTGTGGTCGCCGTCGCGGCCATAACAACGCTGCTGGGCGCGAGAACGGCGATTGTTGCGCCGACCAAGAAACAAACCGGGATCCGCATAACGAGCTCCTCAAATACCGCTTCTCAAATCTGCGTCTCGAATTGAAACGCTTTTTATATAATTGGATGATGAGGCAGAGTGAATCAAGGAAAACATTATGTGTCGTCATCTAAAGAGTCCAAAAAGCCAATCGTCCGATTTAATCGACGTAGAGCCGCAAGTCCCGGGCACTTCATAACATCATATGCAGATTTCAGAAATTCACCGAAGCGGAGCGGTAGCTGCTTATTGCCGACCGTAGAGAATGCCCAGCCCGAGGTTAGCCGATCCGATGGGGCGGCGATCAGGCCCGGGTGCCGCCCACGGTCAGCCCGTCGATGCGCAAAGTCGGCTGGCCAACGCCGACCGGCACACCCTGGCCTTCCTTGCCGCAGGTGCCGATGCCGGGGTCGAGCGCCATGTCGTCGCCGACCATCGACACCTTGGTCAGCGCGTCAGGCCCGTTGCCGATCAGGGTCGCGCCCTTCACCGCCGGGCCGATCTTCCCATCCTCGATCAGATAGGCCTCGGAGGCGGAGAACACGAACTTGCCGTTGGTGATATCGACCTGGCCGCCGGCGAAGTTGACGGCGTAGAGGCCGCGCTTGACCGAGGCCAGGATCTCGGCCGCGGGCGTCTTGCCGCCGAGCATGATGGTGTTGGTCATCCGCGGCATCGGGTGGTGGGCGTAGCTCTGCCGCCGGCCGTTGCCGGTCGGCGCCATGCCCATCAGTCGGGCGTTCATGCGGTCCTGCATGTAGCCGACCAGGATGCCGTCCTCGATCAGCGTGGTGCTGCCGGTCGGGGTGCCCTCGTCGTCCACCGTCAGACTGCCGCGCCGGTCCGGCAGGGTGCCGTCATCGATCACGGTGACGCCGGGCGCCGCCACGCGCTGGCCCATCAGGCCGGAGAAGGCGGAGGTCTTCTTGCGGTTGAAGTCGCCCTCGAGGCCGTGACCGATCGCCTCGTGCAGCAGGATGCCGGGCCAGCCGGAGCCCAGCACCACGGTCATCTCGCCGGCCGGCGCTTCGACCGCGTCCAGCCGCACCAGGGCCTGGCGCAGCGCTTCGTCGACCGCCGCCTGCCACTGCCCCGGCTCGAGGTAGAGATCGTAGCCGGTGCGGCCGCCGGCGCCGTGGCTGCCGCTCTCCATCCGGTCGCCGTCGCCGACCACGACCGAGACGTTGACCCGGACCAGCGGCCGGATATCGGCGGCGTGGCGGCCATCGGCGCGGACGATCCGCACCGCCTGCCAGTTGCCGCTGATCGAGGCGCTGACCTGGCGCACCCGTGGATCCTTGGCCCGGGCATAGGCGTCGATCTCGGCCAGAACCTTGACCTTGGTCTCGAACGGCACGGCCGAAAGCGGGTTGGCGTCGGTGTAGAGCTGCCGGTTGGTGCCCTGCGGCGGCTCGGCCAGGCTGCCGCCATGGCCGGCGCGGACCGCGCGCACCGTCTCCACCGCCCGCTTGACCGCGTCCTCGCTCAGGGTCGAGGCATGGCTGTAGCCTGTGGTCTCGCCCGCCACCGCGCGCAGGCCGAAGCCTTGCGACGTGTCGAAGCTGGCGCTCTTCAGCTTGCCGTCGTCCCAGCTCAGTCCCTCGGACTGGACGTATTCCAGGAACAGCTCGCCGTCATCGGCGCCCTGCAGCGCTTCGCCGACCAGCCGCTCGAGCCGGGCACGGTCGAGCCCGGCCTGGGTGAAGAACAGGTCGTCAGTCTGGTCGAGAGCGCTCATGACGGAATTCCGGTCAGCGGATCTGGACTCCAGACATAGTGCCGCCCGCCGGCCGGGGCCAGCCCCGATCGGCTCCGGCCGGCCGAATCGGCTTGCCAAGGGGATGCGACCATTTGCGTGATGGGCGCGACGGCACAGCCTGTTGTTGCCCCAGGGAACGCCCTGTATTTTCGCCCTGGCCAGGATTGGCCCGGCTTCGTGCGGCCGGCGATGTCGTGGGGGCTTCAACCCTTGCGGTTCCATCGCTATAAGGCCGGACGGAGTCCATTGCCGGCGACAGCCGGCATGGGCCATGGGTGGGAACGACAACGATAACGAAAGAGCGCACGGCATGCGATCGGGCAGACTGCGTGAATTGGCGGCAGGGGTGTCGGCCCTGCTTCTCCTCGGCACAGGCACGGCCTTCGCCGACGGCCCGCCGCACAACTGGCAGATCGGCTTCCAGGAAGCAGCCTCGTCGGTCAAGGAGCAGATGGCGAGCTTCCATAACCTGCTCCTCGTCATCATCGTGGCGCTCACGGTGTTCGTGCTGGGGCTGCTGGTCTATGTGATGTGGCGCTTCAGCGCCGACCGCAACCCGGTGCCGTCGAAGACCGCGCACAACACGATCATCGAGGTGGTCTGGACGGTCGCGCCGGTCCTGATCCTGCTGGTCATCGTGGTGCCGTCGTTCCGGCTGCTTTACGCCGGCGACCGCACGCCGAACCCCGAGATGACCCTGATCGCCCATGGCTACCAGTGGTACTGGGGCTACGAATATCCGGACCAGAAGGTCGCCGAATACACCAGCTACGGGGTGAAGGACGAGGATCTGAAGCCGGATCAGGTGCGGATGCTGTCGGTCGACAACCCGGTGGTGCTGCCGGTCGACACCGACATTCAGATCCTGACCACCGCCGGCGACGTCATCCACTCCTGGGCAATACCCGCCTTCGGCGTGAAGAAGGACGCGATCCCGGGCCGGACCAACGAGACCTGGGTCCGCATCGACAAGCCCGGCGTCTATTATGGCCAGTGCTCGCAGCTGTGCGGCACCGACCACGCCTACATGCCGATCGAGGTGCACGCGGTCAGCCGGGCGGATTTCGACAAGTGGGTCGTCGAGAAGGTCGGGCCGAACCCGGCCGAGAAGCCGAAGCTTCTGACCATGACCTGGGACGAGGCGCAGGCACGTACCAAGCTGGCCCAGGCAGGGCAGTGATCCCCATCGGGGAGTGATCCCACTCGGGGCCGCAGCCCCGACAGGCAACCCCGGACGGGGAAGAGGTTGACACGATGGCTCACGCCGCAGCACACGGTCACGACGACCACCACCACGATCACAAGCCGGGCTTCTTCAAGCGCTGGCTGTTCTCGACCAACCACAAAGACATCGGCACGCTGTACCTGATCTTCGCGATCTGCGCGGGGCTGATCGGCGGCGTGTTCTCGCTGATCATGCGGCTCGAGCTGCAGAATCCGGGGATGCAGTTCCTGTCCGGCGGGCAGGAATGGAACGTCGTCGTCACCGCCCACGGCCTGATCATGATCTTCTTCACGGTCATGCCGGCGATGATCGGCGGCTTCGGCAACTGGTTCGTGCCGATCATGATCGGCGCGCCGGACATGGCCTTCCCGCGGCTGAACAACATCTCGTTCTGGCTGCTGGTCCCAGCCTTCTGCCTGCTGATCGGCTCCGCCTTCGTCGGTCAGGGCGCCGGCACCGGCTGGACCATCTACCCGCCGCTGTCCGAGGCCGGGCAGCCCGGGCCGTCGGTCGACATGGCGATCTTCGCCCTTCACCTGGCCGGCGCGTCCTCGATCCTCGGCGCGGTGAACTTCATCACCACCATCTTCAACATGCGCGCGCCGGGCATGACGCTGCACAAGATGCCGCTGTTCGTCTGGTCGATGCTGGTGACCGCCTTCCTGCTGCTGCTGGCCGTGCCGGTGCTGGGCGGCGCCATCACCATGCTGATCACCGACCGCAACTTCGGCACCAGCTTCTTCAAGCCCGAGGGCGGCGGCGACCCGCTGCTGTTCCAGCACCTGTTCTGGTTCTTCGGGCACCCCGAGGTGTACATCATGATCCTGCCGGGCTTCGGCATGATCAGCCACATCGTGTCGACCTTCTCGAAGAAGCCGGTGTTCGGCTATCTCGGCATGGCCTACGCCATGGTCGCGATCGGCGTCGTCGGCTTCGTCGTGTGGGCGCACCACATGTTCACCACCGGCATCGACGTCGACACCCGCGCCTACTTCACCGCCGCCACCCTGATCATCGCGGTGCCGACCGGCATCAAGATCTTCTCCTGGATCGCGACGATGTGGGGCGGGTCGATCGAGTTCAAGACCCCAATGCTGTGGGCCGTCGGCTYCATCTTCCTGTTCACCATCGGCGGCGTCACCGGCGTGGTGCTGGCCAATGCCGGCATCGACACCGCCCTGCACGACACCTACTACGTCATCGCGCACTTCCACTACGTGCTGTCGCTGGGCGCGGTGTTCTCGATCTTCGGCGGCTTCTACTACTGGATCGGCAAGATGTCCGGCCGGCAGTACCCGGAGACCTGGGGCAAGATCCACTTCTGGATGACGTTCATCGGCGTCAACCTGACCTTCTTCCCGCAGCATTTCCTGGGCCTGGCCGGCATGCCGCGGCGCCAGCCGGACTATCCGGACGCGTTCCACGGCTGGAACATGGTGTCGTCCTTCGGCGCCTATATCTCGGTCGCGGCCGCCTTCCTGTTCGTCGGCATCGCCTTCTACACGATCCGCTACGGCCGCCGGGTGGAGAGCAACTATTGGGGCGAAGGCGCCACCACGCTGGAGTGGACGCTGCCGTCGCCGCCGCCCTTCCACCAGTTCGAGCAGCTGCCCCGGGTCAAGTGACCCGAGGCTGAGAAAAAGAGGAGACCGGGCCGGGCCGCGCGGATACTCCGTGCGGCCCGGTCCGCTTGAGGTTTATGATGGTTGACGTGACCCTGGACCGGACAGCCCGAACCGCCGCGGCCGAGGCCGAAGGCGGCGCCACCTGGCAGGACTATCTCGCGCTGTTGAAGCCGCGGGTGATGACGCTCGTCGTCTTCACCGGCATCGCCGGGCTGATCGCGGCGCCGGGTTATCTGCATCCGGTCCTGGCCGCCACCGCCGTGCTGTGCATCGCCGTCGGCGCCGGCGCGGCCGGTGCCATCAACATGTGGTACGACCGCGACATCGACGCGGTGATGAGCCGGACCTGCGGCCGGCCGATCGTGCGCGGCCGCATCGCGCCGTCCGAGGCGCTGGCCTTCGGCGTGTTCCTGTCGGTCGCCGCCGTGCTGGTGATGGGGCTGGCGGTGAACTGGGTCGCCGCCCTGGTCCTGGCCTCGGCCTCGGCCTTCTACATCTTCGTCTACACCATCTGGCTGAAGCGACGGACGCCGCAGAACATCGTGATCGGCGGCGCCGCCGGGTCGTTCCCGCCGATGATCGGCTGGGCCGCCGTGACCGGCGACATCAGCGTGCCGTCGATGCTGCTGTTCGCCCTGATCTTCATGTGGACCCCGCCGCATTTCTGGGCGCTGGCGCTGTTCCGCAGCGAGGAATACGCCAAGGCCGGGGTGCCGATGCTGCCGGTGGTGTCCGGCGCGCGCGAGACCAAGCGCCAGATGCTGGCCTACACGCTGGCCTTGTTCCCGCTCGCGCTCGGCCCCTGGCTGGTCGGCACCGCCGGGCTGACCTACGGCATCGGCGCCGGCCTGCTCGGCGCGCTGTTCATCCTGTGCGCCCTGCGGGTGCTGCGCGAGGACGGCACAGCCACCAACCACCGCGCCGCCAAGCAGATGTTCGGTTTCTCGATCTTCTACCTGTTCGCGATCTTCGGCCTGCTGATCGTCGACCACACCGCGGTGCATTTCTGAGATGGCCGCCAGACCAATCCCGCCGGCAACCCCGGCGCCCGACGCAAGGCGCCGCCTGCGCGGCCGCAACCTGGCGCTGGCCCTGGGCCTCGTCGCCTGGGTGGCGCTGATCTTCGTGATCACCATCGTCAAGATGAAGGGCGGGTGATGTTCATGAGGCGGTCGTCGGACTCCCTGCCGTCATCCCGTGCGCGCTGCGGCGCGGAGTGCCGCTGCGCAGACACGGGATGTCGCACGGGCCTGCGAGAGATCCCGGGTCTGCAGCGCACCACTTCGTGCTGCGTCGCGCCCGGGATGACGACGGTTGGCATGGGGCCGGAGCACTGAAATGGCCGAACTGGATCCGAAGATCCGGCGCCGCAACCGCCTCATCCTGACCTCGCTGTGCGGCGTCGCCTTCTCGATGGGCGTGCTGGCCTTCGCCTCGTCGCCGCTGTACCGGCTGTTCTGCCAGGTCACCGGCTATGGCGGCACCACCCAGGTTGCCGATTCGGTGTCCGGCAAGGTGCTGGACCGCACCGTGCGGGTCCGCTTCGTCGCCAACACCGATGCCGGCCTGCCCTGGACCTTCAAGGCCGAGCAGAGCGAGGTCGAGGTCCGGCTGGGCGAGCCGGCGCTGATCTACTTCCAGGCCACCAGCACGGCCAAGGAGCCGACCGCCGGCCAGGCGGTCTACAACGTGACGCCGGACAAGGTCGGGCTCTACTTCTCCAAGGTGCAGTGCTTCTGCTTCACCGAGCAGATCATCCAGCCGGGCGAGACGGTGGAGTTCCCGGTCTACTTCTATGTCGACGCGGCGATGGACGCGCAGCCGAACCTGAGCGACGTGCGCACCATCACCCTGTCCTACACCTTCTACGGCCAGCGCTCGAAGGCGCTGGAGAATGCGGTGGCCGCCTATTATCGTGCGGCCAAGAACGACGGCTGACGGCCTGCCGGCAGCACCCGGGCGGAACACCGAAGCGGATATCGGACGAGAGACCGAGAGGGGCACGAGGATGAGCACGACCGACGTCCATGCCGACAGGCACGAGACGAGCTACGAACTGAACGCGGTTCCGCATCCCTATCATCTGGTCGACCCCAGCCCATGGCCGCTGCTCGGCGCGCTCGCGGCAGGCTGCATGGCGATCGGCGGCGTCCTGTTCATGCATGACGAAGGGCCGGTCCTGCTGATCGCCGGCTTCCTGGGCGTGCTGGCCGTGATGTTCGGCTGGTGGCGCGACGTGATCAAGGAAGCCACCTTCCGCAAGCTGCACACCCCGGTGGTGAAGCTGGGCCTGCGTTACGGCATGATGCTGTTCATCGCCTCGGAGGTGATGTTCTTCGTCGCATTCTTCTGGGCCTATTTCGACTCCAGCCTGTTCGTCGGCGAGGCCTCGCAATACGCCCGGGTCGCGGCGACCGGCGGTGTCTGGCCGCCGAAGGGCATCACCGCGGTCGACGCCTTCCACTTCCCGCTGCTGATGACCCTGGTGCTGCTGCTGTCGGGCTGCACCGTGACCTGGGCGCATCACGAGATCGTCGAAGGCCACATGAAGGAGGCGTCGAAGGCGCTCGGCATCACCGTGCTGCTCGGCGCCATCTTCACCTGCATCCAGCTGTGGGAATACACCCACTCCGAGTTCGGCTTCACCGACGGCGTCTTCGCCTCGACCTTCTACATGGCCACTGGCTTCCACGGCTTCCATGTGCTGGTCGGCACCATCTTCCTGGCGGTGTGCTGGTTCCGGACGGCGCGCGGCGACTTCACCAAGGACAGCCATTTCGGCTTCGAGGCCGCAGCCTGGTACTGGCACTTCGTCGACGCGGTCTGGCTGTTCCTGTTCGTCGCCATCTACTGGTGGGGCGGTCATGGTGGCGCCGTCGCGGCGCACTGAGCCTCGGTGGCTGATGACTCGGTCTCTCCTCTGGCCGCGGCGCTGGGCTGCAAATGCCCGCGCTGCGGCCGGGGTGCCCTGTTCAAGGGCTTCCTGACGGTCGCCGACCGCTGCGCGGCCTGCGATCTCGACCTCTCGGAGGTCGATTCCGGTGATGGCCCGGCCGTCTTTCTGATCTTCATCCTCGGCTTTACCGTGGTGCCGCTAACCCTCTGGCTCGGCTTCGCCTTCGACCTGCCGGATTGGGCGCCGGTTGCGATCGGCGCCACCCTCCTCGTC
Source organism: Inquilinus sp. YAF38 (assembly GCF_052113205.1). Classification (NCBI taxonomy): domain Bacteria; kingdom Pseudomonadati; phylum Pseudomonadota; class Alphaproteobacteria; order Rhodospirillales; family Rhodospirillaceae; genus Inquilinus; species Inquilinus sp. YAF38. The sequence goes on from NZ_JBFRCU010000013.1 coordinate 16,261, forward strand.
CTGCTCACCGCCCTCCTGATCCGCCCCGCCAAGGCCTATGTCGTGGCGCTGCAATACCGGCACCGCCGCACGGGACAGTGACATCATGACCGTGCGGGGTTTCCGGCCGGAGTTCTGGCCGACCGTCTTCCTGATCCCTGCCCTCGCCCTGATGCTCGGGCTCGGCATCTGGCAGCTCGAGCGCCTGGCCTGGAAGACCGACCTGATCGACCGGATCGAGCGCGGCCTGGCCGCCCCGCCGGTGCCGCTTCCGGCCCGGATCGACGATCCCGGCTTCGACTACCGCCGGGTCACCGTCACCGGCCGCTTAGACGCCCTCCATGCCTTCCCGCTGCTGGCCCGCGTGCATGACGGCGCCGCCGGCATCCAGGTGGTGACGCCGCTGCTTCGCGACGACGGCGGCCCGGCTGTCATGATCAACCGCGGCTGGGTGCCGCTCGGCCCCGACGGCAAGCCCGCCGCCTACGACCCGCCGCCCGAGGGGACGGTGACGGTCGAGGGCGTGGCCCGCCGCCCGCTGCCGCAGGGCTGGATGCAGCCCGACAACAGCCCGGCCACCAATGAATGGTTCTGGACCGACCTGCCGACCATGGCCGCCGCGGCCGGGTTGGACGAAGTGGCGCCGATCGTGGTCGAACAGTCGGCCGGCCCGGAAGCAAGTGCTGGCCGCGCCCGCCCCCCGATCGGCGGCCAGACCCAAATCAATCTGCCGAACGACCATCTGCAATATGCGATCACCTGGTTCGGCTTCGCCGTGATTCTGATCGCGATCTACCTGCTGCACCATCTGCGGCGCGGCCGCACCGCCCGGAAAGGACCCGACGCATGACCACCTATTCCGAGATCGCCGCCCATTTCGGCCGCATCGCCGCGCTGTCCAACGCCATCGGCATCCTCGACTGGGACAACGCCACGATGATGCCGAAGGGCGCCGCCGAGACCCGGGCGGAGAGCCTGGCGCTGCTGCAGGTGCTGCGCCACGGCATGGTCACCGATCCGCGCCTGGCCGACTGGCTGCCCGAAGCCGAGGCAGACAACCGGCTGGGCGATTGGGAGCGCGCCAATCTGCGCGAGATCCGGCGGCTGTGGACGGTGCAGACCGTGCTGCCGGCCGATTTGGTCGAGGCCTCGAGCAAGGCGGTGTCGGCCTGCGAGATGGCGTGGCGCCAGGCCCGCGCCGATTCGGATTTCGCATCGCTGCTGCCGAAGCTGCAGGAGGTGCTGCGGCTGCAGCGCGAGATTGGCCGCGCCAAGGGCGAGGCGCTGGGCCTGTCGGCCTATGACGCCCTCTTGAACGACTACGAGCCCGGCGGCCGGTCGGAGCGGATCGACGCGCTGTTCGACGATCTGGCCGACTTCCTGCCCGGATTCACCGAGGAGGTGCTGGCCGCCCAGGCGCGCCGGCCGGCCACGCCGCGGCCGGAGGGCCCGTTCCCGGTCGAGTCGCAGCGGGCGCTGGGCGTCGCCATGATGGGGGTGCTGGGCTACGATTTCGAGCGCGGGCGGCTGGACGTCTCCACCCACCCGTTCTGCGGCGGCGCCGACAACGACGTCCGCATCACCACCCGCTACGACGAGACCGACTTCACCCGCGCTTTGATGGGCGTGCTGCACGAGACCGGCCACGCGCTCTACGAGCAGGGCCGGCCGCAGGCCTGGATGAGCCAGCCGGTCGGCCAGGCCCGCGGCATGAGCCTGCATGAGAGTCAGTCGCTGCTGATGGAGATGCAGGCCTGCCGCAGCCGCGAGTTCATCGCCTTCGCCGCGGCGCAGATGCGCGACGCCTTCGGCGGCAGCGGCCCGGCCTGGGAGGCGGAGGCGCTGTGGCGTCACTACACCCGGGTCGAGCGCGGCTTCATCCGGGTCGACGCCGACGAGGTGACCTACCCCGCCCATGTCATCCTGCGCTACCGGCTGGAGAAGGCGATGATCGCCGACGAGCTGCCCCTGGCCGACCTGCCCGCCGCCTGGAACGACGGCATGCAGGCGCTGCTGGGCGTGGTGCCGCCGGACGACCGGCTGGGCTGCCTGCAGGACATCCACTGGCCGAGCGGCGGCTGGGGCTATTTCCCGACCTACACGCTGGGCGCCATGACCGCGGCGCAGATCTTCGACGCCGCCAACCGGGCCGAGCCGGACATCCTGCCCGCGATCGGCCGCGGCGACTTCGCGCCGCTGGTCGGCTGGCTGCGCGCCAATATTCACGACCAGGGCTCGCGCTGGGAGACCGACGAGCTTTTGACCCGCGCCACCGGCCGGCCGCTCGACGCCGCCGTGTTCAAGGCGCATCTGCGCCGGCGCTATGGCGGTGAGGGGTAAGAAGAACGGCTCCAAATCTTAAACTGTCATTGCCGGGCTTGACCCGGCAATCCAGAGACTGTCGATGCCACTCTGGGTGGCCCCTGGATCCTCGGGTCAAGCCCGAGGATGACAACTGAAGGGTTGGTTGGAGCGCGCGCCAGCGGGATTATGGCCCGGGTCGACTCACCGGATATGGCATGGGGGCCTGACGTCCGAAACTTGCATGCCTCCATTGCGGGTTTGGCGCGCAGGATTCCATCTCATCAGACGAGTAGAGAACCGGATCCCGCACGCCCGAGGGGGCCGCGCCGCCGCGGCCTTGAGACATGACCACCCGCCTTCCGCGCCAAGTGCTGATCCCGCTGATCATCGCCTGCGCGCTGTTCATGGAGAATCTCGATTCGACGGTGATCGGGACCTCGCTGCCGCAGATCGCCAAATCCTTCGGCACGGACCCACTGCATCTCAGCCTCGCCATCACCTCCTACCTGCTCAGCCTCGCGGTCTTCATCCCGGCCAGCGGCTGGGTAGCGGACCGCTTCGGCGCCAAGAACGTGTTCCGCGCCGCCATCATCGTCTTCACCCTCGGCTCGATCCTCTGCGGTCTGTCCAATTCGACGGTCGAGCTGGTCGGCGCGCGAATCATCCAAGGCATGGGCGGCGCCATGATGGTGCCGGTCGGCCGGCTGGTGCTGCTGCGCAGCGTGTCGAAGGCCGAGCTGGTGCGGGCCATGGCCTATCTGACCACCCCGGCGCTGCTGGGGCCCGTGCTGGGCCCGCCGCTGGGCGGCTTCATCACCACCTATAGCTCCTGGCGCCTGATCTTCTTCATCAATGTCCCGATCGGCATCATCGGCGTGATCCTGGTGACGCTGTTCATCGATGATGTGCGGGAGGAGGAGCGCACCCCGTTCGACGTTCGGGGCCTGCTGATGTCCGGCGTCGCCCTGGGCTGCCTGGTGTTCGGCTTCGAGACGCTGGGCCGATCGATCGTGCCGCTGCCGGTGACAGGCGCCCTGTTCGTCATCGGCCTCGGCTCACTCTGGTTCTATGTCAGGCACGCCCACCGGGTGCCGGCGCCGATCATCGACCTGACGCTGCTGCATGTCCGCACCTTCCGCATCTCGGTGGTCGCCGGCACCATCTTCCGGGTCGGCATCGGCGCCATCCCGTTCCTGCTGCCGCTGATGCTGCAGCTGGGCTTCGGCATGACCCCGTTCGAATCCGGCATGCTGACCTTCATCAGTGCTGCGGGGGCGCTGTGCATGAAGATGACGGCCACCCGGATCATCCGCCATTTCGGCTTCCGCCGGGTGCTGGTGTGGAACGCGGTGATCAGCTCGGTCTTCCTGATGAGCTACTCGCTGTTCCGGGCCGACACGCCGCATCTGCTGATCATGGCGCTGCTGCTGGCCGGCGGCTATTTCCGGTCGCTGCAGTTCACCAGCCTGAACACCCTGGCCTTCGCCGACATCCCGCCGCAGAAGATGAGCCGCGCCTCCAGCTTCTCGAGCACGGCGCAGCAGCTGTCGGCCAGCCTGGGCGTCGCCACCGGCGCGGTGCTGCTGAACCTGACGCTGATGCTGCATGGCGGCACCACGCTGCAGGCGACCGACTTCTCCTGGGCCTTCTTCGTGGTCGGCCTGCTGTCGCTGTGTTCGGTGCTGATGTTCATGCGCCTCGCCCCCGATGCCGGGGCCGAGGTCTCCGGCCACGCTGTCGCCCCGGTGCCGGCGGAGCAGCCCGGCTCGCCCCGGGTCGCGCCGGGGGAGTAGGCCTCAGGTCCCGAGCAAGCGGTCGCGGGCGGCGTTGAGCCTGGCCGCAAAGTCGGCGGAGCCGCCGCGGTCCGGATGGTGTTGCTTCATCATCCGCCGATGCGCCGCCTTCACCGCCGCGGGCGAGGCGCCGGCGCCGAGGCCCAGCAGGGCATAGGCCTCGGCCTCCGACATTCCCTGCTGCCGTGGGCCGGACGGATCCTGCTTCGCCCAGTCGGCCCCGAAGCGGCGATCCAGATATGTCTCCAGCACCCGCGCCGAATCGGGGTCGTCGGCACGGCACTCGAACAGCAGGCGCAGCAGCGCCGGCAGCGGCAGCGAGGCCAGGCTGCGCGCCTCCAGCGGCCCCGGGCGCACCACATAGCCGTCCATCGCGCCGCTGGCGTGGTCGAGCTGGATGTCGAGGCTGCGCGTCTTCAGCCGCGAGACGCCGCCGGGCGTCGGCCCGGCCGCGGTCTGGCGCCCGCGGCGCCAGCGCAGGAACCAGGGCAGCCCCTGGATCAGGAGTGGCGACAGGCGCTGCAGCCACAGGATCGCGGCGCCGAGCACGGCGAGCAGGCCGGACAGGCGCCCGGTCAGCAGCAGGAACAGGCCGAGCCCTGCCAGCAGCACGATGCCGCCCCAGCGCGCGCCGCGGATCACCTGCTTCGGCTGGGTGTTGGCGAACCAACCGGCGAGCAGCGGCAGCCCGAGGCCGAGCGCCACGACCAGGATGAGGAGCTGGAGCACTGTGGTCGCCTAGCCTCCCATCCGCCCGATCAGCGCCGTGACCGCGGCGCCGCGGCGGCGGCCGAGATCCTCCAGCGCCGGGCGGCCGCCGGCGGCATAGACCGCGACGGCGGCCAGCAGGTCGCGCAGCTGGCCCGGGCTTGAGGCATCGAACGGGCAATAGGCACCGCGGGTCAGCCGCGCGATCTCGCGGAAGGCGCGGGCGGCCAGCGGGTCGGGCCCCTCATGGAACAGGAACACCGGCACGCCGCGCAGCGCCAGCCGGCCGGCCTGGGCGCAGACCGGGTCGAGCGATTCCTCGAAAGCGTCGCCGACGAAGACCAGGGCGTCGACCTTGCCGCGGCCGGCCTCCGCCTCGGCATGAGACAGCACCCGCCCGAGCTGGGTCTCGCCGGCGCGGCAGCGCACCTTGCTCATCAGACGCGCCAGCTCGGTCCCGTCGGAGACCCAGGCGGTGGACTTGCACTCGCCGAAGCCGCGGTAGAACACCAACTGCAGGTCCAGCCCGCCCAGCGCCGCGGTCTCGGTGAACATCTCGCCCTGCAGGCGGCAGGCGCGGTCCCAGGTGTCCTCGCGGCTCTGTGTCGCGTCGAGCGCGAAGATCAGCCGGCCGCGCCGCCCGTCCTGGCGCTGCGCCGGCGTTGCCGCCACCCGGCGCAGGAAGGCGTCCACCTCCGACCGGTTCCGGCCGGCAGGCAGCTTGTCGTCGGGGCCGGTCATGACTTCGTGTCCATCACCGATAATGATGGGGACCGGCGGGCGGAAATCCAATCGGAACGGGTCGCGAACCGTCAGGAACGAAGACCTGCGCCGCGATGTTCCGGAGCTGCTTCTGGCGGAAAGCGCGGCCGACCGCTAGCCTTGCCACCGGTACCCACCATTCCGGATCGACGATGCCCTCTTCGCGCGCCCCCCTCCTCGCCGGCCTGGCCATCCTCCTCCTCGGCCTCGCCGCCCCCGGCGCCGGGGCGCAAAGCACCGATCCGAAGGCCGAGATCATCGTCGCCACCGCGCCGGTGAACTCGCCGCTCGGCCGCTGGGGCAGCGCCTTCGTCGAGCGGCTGAAGGCGGACCAGCCGGTGTCGGAGGCGATCACCGCCGGTTCGCTGCCGAATGTCGCGCTGCTGCAGAGCGGCCGGGTGGCGATCGGCCTGGTCTCGCTCGACGTCGCCGCCGCGGCGTGGGGCGGCACCAGCCCGATGGCGCCGGGCATGAAGTTCGACCATCTGCGCGCCCTGGCGCCCGTGGCGCCGGCCGCGGTGCTGCGCTTCGTGGTGCCGGCGGGCAGCGACATCACCGGCGCCGCCGGCCTCGCCGGCAAACGGGTGGCGCTGGCCACCGACGACGCCCTGACCGAGCCGATGCTGAAGGCGCTGGACATCAAAGCGACGCTGCGGCGCCTGCCGCTGGCAGAGGTCGCCAAGCAGGTCGCCGACAAGAAGATCGACGCGGTCGCGGTCACCGGCCTGGAGCCTTTCGCCCTGCCGCCGGCGCAGCCTGCCGTGACCTTCGGCCTTTCCGCGGCCGAGATCGCCACGGTCGCCGGCGTGATCCCCGGCGTGRCCGCCGCCGCGGTGCCGCTGCCGCCCGCGCCACCGGCGTCCGCGGATCCGGCTGCCGTAACCAATCCCGCAACGGCTCCCGCTCCGGCCGCCCTGCCGCCGCAACCGCTGCCGCCCAGCGCCGGCATGTGGACCTGGCTGGTCGCGACCGATGCGCTGCCGGAGGACGTCGCCCGCCGTGCCACCGAGATCGCGGTCGGCGAGGCGTCTTCGCTGGCCGAGACCGCCGGCTTCGAAGCCTCGCCGGCGCTCGACCCGCTGACCAACCGCGCCATGCCCTTTCACCGCGGCGCCGCCGCAGCCTGGGACGCGCAGGGCGTCGCGGTCCCGCCGGATCAGGTGCGGTAGGCCCAGGTAGGTTGGGTTCGCGTCCGCGAACCCAACACGATGCGATTTCCCCTTCCTGTCATTGCCGGGCTTGACCCGGCAATCCAGGAAATGTCGACAGTCTCTGGATGCCCGGGTCAAGCCCGGGCATGACAGTTTGAGGAGCAAAAGGTTGGGTTCGCCCATGGCGAACCCAACCTACTCAGCCCGCCTTCAGCTGGCTCTCGACCAGACCCGCCAGCAGCGAGGCGCCGAGCGGCAGGACTTCGTCGTTGAAGTCGTAATGCGGGTTATGGATCATCGCCCCCGAAGCGCCGCCAGCCTGGCCGAGGAACAGATAGGCGCCCGGCCGGGCGTTCAGCAGATAGGCGAAGTCCTCGCCGCCCAGCGACGGCTCGACGTCGCGCTGGACATTGCCCGCGCCGACCACCGTCTCCGCCACCCGCGCCGCGGTCTCGGCCTGCTCGGCATGATTCACCGTCGCCGGGTAGCCGTACTGGTAGTCGATCTCGATCGCGACGTCGAAGGCGGTGGCGATGCCGTCGACGATGCGCCGGATGCCGGTGACCATCATCGCCTGCACCTCGGGCCGGAAGGTCCGCACTGTACCGTTCAGATAGGCCTCGTCCGGAATCACGTTGTGGGTGCTGCCGGTGTGGATCTGGGTGATCGACAGCACCGCCGAATCCATAGGGTTGGTGTTGCGGCTGACCAGGGTCTGCAACGCGCCGACCAGCTGGGCCGCGATCACCACCGGGTCCTTCGCCGACTGCGGGATCGCGGCATGGCCGCCGACGCCGCGGATCCTGATGTCGAACATGTCGGCCGCCGCCATCATCGGGCCGGGCCGCACCCCGACCGTGCCGGCCGGCAGCAGCGGCCAGTTGTGCAGGCCGTAGACCTCGTCGCAGGGGAAGCGGTCGAACAGCCCCTCGCGGACCATCACGTCGCCGCCGCCGCCGCCTTCCTCCGCCGGCTGGAAGATGAAGTGCACGGTGCCGTCGAAGTTCCGCGTCTCGGCCAGGTACTGGGCGGCGCCGAGCAGCATGGTGGTGTGGCCGTCGTGGCCGCAGGCATGCATCCTGCCGGGCACGGTCGATCTGTGGGCGAAGTCGTTGACCTCGTCCATTGGCAGGCAGTCCATGTCGGCGCGCAGGCCGATGGTGCGGCCGCTGTCGGTCCGCCCCTTGAGCACGCCGACCACCCCGGTCTTGGCCAGGCCGCGATGCACCTCGATGCCCCAGGAGGCCAGCTTCTCCGCCACGATGCCGGAGGTCCGCACCTCCTCGAAGCCGAGCTCGGGATGGGCGTGGAGGTCGCGCCGCCAGGCGGTCATCTCCTCCTTGCGGGCGGCGATCGAATTGATGACGGGCATCGGTCGGTCTCGTCTTGCGCTGGCTGGGATGGCGAAACCCCGATACTGGTCCGTCCGCGCCGCCGGGGCAACCCGGCGCAGGTACAGGGGCGGCAACCGGCCGCTGCCCGGGGCGGTGGACGGGCGGTTCCGAGCGTGACAAGCTGCCGCCGAATCTCCGCCGCGGCCAGGAGCAGCCGATGAGCGACTTCACGACCAAACCCCGCATCGACACCCGGCCGAAGACCCAGCGGCCGCGGCTGCACAAGGTCATCCTGCTGAACGACGACTACACGCCGCGCGAATTCGTGGTCGTGGTGCTGAAGGGCGAGTTCCGGATGAGCGAGGACGAGGCCCACCGGGTGATGATGACGGCGCATCGGCGCGGCGTCTGCGTCATCGCGGTCTATCCCAAGGAAGTCGCCGAGACCAAGGCGACGCGGGCGACCGATGCCGCCCGCAAGCTGGGCTATCCGCTGCTGTTCACCACCGAGCCGGAAGAGACGTAGACCGCTCACCCGATCGCGGTGGTCGGGCCCAGCCGCGGCAGGGCGGCGTCGATTGCCGTGGCGGTCGGCATGCTCTCCTGCGCGCCGAGGGCGAGGCAGGCCAGGGCGGCACCGGTCGAGGCCCGGCGCAGCGCCTGGTCGAGCGGCAGCCCGGCATCGAGCCCGGCCGCCAGCACGCCGGTGAAGGTGTCGCCGGCGCCGGTGGTGTCGACCGGCTGGATCGGCAGCGCCGGCACGGCGAAGTTCGCCTGCGGGCCAACGGCGATCGCGCCCTCGCCGCCGAGGGTGACGACACAGGTCAGGCTCATCCGGCCGCTGAGCGCCTGGGCCGCGGCGCGGGGGCTGGAGGTGTCGAGACCGAGCCCGCCGGCGATCGCCAGCGCCTCATGCTCGTTCACCACCAGCAGGTCGAGGTCGCGCAGCGCCGCCTCCGGCACCGCGGCGGCCGGGGCGACGTTGAGGATGGCGCGGCAGCCGCGGGCCCGGGCGCGCTGCAGCAGCGCCCAGTTCTGTTCCGGCGGCAGCTCCATCTGCAGCACCAGGAGGGTGTCCGGCGTCAGGCGGTCGTCGGGCACCTGGTCGGCGCGGACCGCGAGGTTGGCGCCGCTGCCGACGGCGATGAAGTTCTCGGCCTTGGCGTCGACACAGATATAGGCGACGCCGGTCGGCCGGTCGCTGGTGGCGATCAGGGCGGTGTCGATGCCTTCCTTGGCCAGGGTCGCGCGCATCACCTGGCCGAAACCGTCATCGCCGACCGCGCCGGCCATCGCCACCTTTGCCCCGGCCCGTGCCGCCGCCACCGCCTGGTTCGACCCCTTGCCGCCGGGCTTGGTGACATAGCCGTCGCACAGCACGGTCTCGCCCGGCCGCGGCAGCACTGTCACCGCCATCACCAAATCCATGTTGATCGAGCCGAAATCCAGGATCACGCGGCGGTCCTCCCCGACGAAGGGCGCGATCCTGGCGCGGCGCGGGCCGGAACGCAACCGATGTGCACATGAGTTGCCCGCCAACCCTGGGCGCAGGCCGAAAAACCTGCAAAGCTCGGCTCCTCCCCAATTGCAGTGACACCAACCGAGAGGGACGATTGTGACCGCCGAGCCGAAGGACATCCTGGCCGAGATCAAGGGCTATGAGGATGAGCTGATCGCCATCCGCCGCGACATCCACGCTCATCCGGAGACCGGCTTCGAGGAGGTGCGCACCGCGGCGCTGGTGGCGAAGACGCTGCGCGGCCTGGGCATCGAGACGCATGAGGGCATCGCCAAGACCGGCGTGGTCGGCACGCTGAAGGGCACCCGGCCCGGCAACCGGGCGGTGGCGCTGCGTGCCGACATGGATGCGCTGTTCATCGAGGAGAAGACCGGCCTGCCCTATGCGTCCACAGTGCCCGGCAAGATGCATGCCTGCGGCCATGACGGGCACACCGCCATGCTGCTGGGCGCCGCCCGCTACCTGTCGGAGAACCGGGACTTCGCCGGCACGGTACATTTCATCTTTCAGCCGGCCGAGGAGGGCCAGGGCGGCGGCCGGCTGATGGTCGAGGAAGGGCTGTTCGACCGCTTCCCGGCCGATTCCGTCTACGGCATGCACAACAATCCCGGCCGCGCGGTCGGCGAGTTCGGCATCCGCCCCGGCCCGATGATGGCGGCGGCCGACACCTGGACCGTCACCTTCGGCGGCACCGGCGGCCATGGCGGCTCCGCCCCGCATCTGGCGACCGACCCGACCGTGGTGCTGGCGCATTTCATCCTGGCGGTGCAGGCCATCGTCGGCCGCAACATCCCGTCGGTCGAACCGGCGGTGATCAGCGTCGGCCATATCTCCGGCGGTTCGGCCGGATCGCCCAACATCATCCCGCCCGAGGTGGTGGTCAGCGGCACGGCCCGCAGCTATTCGCCCCAGGTGCGCGACACCATCGAGCGCCGGCTGCGCGAGACCGCCGAAGGGCTGGCCGCCACCTATGGCTGCACCGCCGCGGTGCATTACGACCGCCGCTACCCGACCCTGGTCAACCATCCGGAGCAGACCGACATCGCCGCCGGCGTGGCGGGCCGGATCGTCGGCGACGACAAGGTGGCGACCCGCATCCCGCTGATCACCGGCGCCGAGGACTTCTCCTTCATGCTGGAGAAGCGGCCCGGCGCCTTCATCATGATCGGCAACGGCGTGAAGCCGGACGGCAGCTATCACTACGTCCACACGCCGCATTACGATTTCAACGACGAGATCCTGGCGCTGGGCTCGACCTACTGGGTCACGCTGGTTGGCCAGGAGCTGGGGGCGCAGGAGTAACTGGGTAGGTTGGGCTGGCGATCACGAACCCGCTGCTGCGATTCCCCCTTATTGTCATTGCCGGGCTTGACCCGGCAATCCAGGGGCCACCGAGAGCCGCTCTTGAAGGCCCCTGGATCCTCGGGTCAAGCCCGAGGATGACAGGTTGGAGAGGGCCCGCGGGGGTAGGAACTGCCTACGCCAACACCGTCCCGTCCGGCGCCAGCCGGACGGTGAACGGGTCGGCGATCTCGCCGGCGATGCTGAGATGCGACACCCAGCCGCTGACCTCGATCGAGCCGTCGGGCAGGGTGCGGGCGGCAGCGGGCGCCACGGCGCCGTCCGGCGCGGGCGGCACCAGGTCGGCGCCGCTCTTCAGCACCTCGCCGGTCAGCACGATCTCCTCGACCCAGCGCACGGCGATCGCCTCGCGCGTCGCCTCGTCCGCCGCCGCCCAGCCGGTATCGGGCAGCAGCAGCGGGGCGAGGTCGTCCGGCGTCACCGCCGGCTGCCAGACGCCGTCGATGGCGACGCCGCGCCAGGACGGCACCGCATCCGGCGCGACATGGCCGATGAAGGTGACGCGGGCAAAGCTGTCGGGGCGATAGAAATAGAGCGGGGCCAGAGCGGTATCGTCATTGGCCGCGCGGGCCGAGCCGAGATAGGCGGCCAGGGCATCATCATAGGGCGGCCGCTCGGTCGCCACGGCGAGGTCGGCCTGGCCCAGGCTCAGGAGAACCGATACGCCCCAATAGCGGAACTTCGCCATCTGCTTCCTCCATCGGCACCCCTTGCCCTCGGAGGTAAGCAGGAATTGCGGCGAAACAAGGGGCCGAAACAAGACCTTAACGTGTAGTATAGGCACGCAGAAAGATTGTTACGGCCCGTTCGGCCATGCCGCGCAGCTCGGCCGGCTCCGGCGCCGGCTCGACCCCGAACAGATGACGCTGTCGCCGGCCGCCCTGCAGCAGCCCGATCAGGTCTTCCGCCGCGGCCGCGGCATCGTCGGGACGCAGCACGCCCGCTTCCATCCTGTTGCGCAGGAAGGCGGCCAGCGTCGCGCGGACATGGCCCGGGCCGGCGGCGTAGAAGATCCGGGCCAGATCGGGAAAGGCGCCGGCCTGGGCGATCATCAGCCGCTGCACGCCGAGAATCTCGGGATCGAAAATCCGGCGCAGCAGGTCCTCGCCGAAGGCGGCAAGCTCGGCCGCCAGGTTGCCCTGCGGGTCGAACACCCGCAGCGACTGCTGCTTGTAGCGATCGAACAGGGCGTGGAACAGGCCCTCCTTGCTGCCGAAATGGCTGTACAGGGTCTGCTTGGCGACGCCGGCCTCGGCCGCCACCCGGTCCATGCTGGCGGCATAGCCCTCGGCCATGAACACCTTGACCCCGGCGTCGAGGATCGCCTCGCGCTTCTTCCGGCCGCGCGGAGTCATCGCGACCCTGGCCGCCGCATCCTGCACCGTCATCGAGCCCAACCCGTCCCTGCGATCCCACGCCTGGGGATCATGACGCCGAAGCCGGCGGGCGCAAAGCCCGCCGGGCATACTCTTCGTCGCATGAACGGGGCGGGTTGCCCCAGCGCGGAATGGCTACGCCCGTAGCGATCCGGCCGGGGGCGCGGCGGTCAGGCCTCTCCGCGATAGGCCCGCTCGATCGCGGCGATGTCGATCTTGGTCATCTGCAGCATCGCCTGGAACGCCCGGGCCGCCTTCGCCGGATCGGCGTCGTGGGTCCGCTCGAGCAGGATCTTCGGCGTGATCTGCCAGGACAGGCCGAACCGGTCCTGCAGCCAGCCGCACTGCTTGTGCTCGCCGCCGCCCTCGACCAGGCGGGCCCAGTACCGGTCGACCTCCTCCTGGGTTTCGCACAGCACGACGAAGGAGACCGCCCAGGAGAACTTGAAGTCTCCGCCGCCGTTGATGGCGGTGAAGTCCTGGCCCTCGAGCTGGAAGCCGACGGTCAGGGGGGTGCCGTTCGGCCCCGACATGGTGTCGCCGTTGCGCAGCACGGAGGTGATCCGCGAATTGTCGAAGACCGAGACATAGAATTCGGCCGCTTCCTCGGCCTTGCCGTCGAGGAACCACAGGAACGGCGAGATCTTCTGGGTGAGCTGGGCCAAGTCGGCCTCCTTCGTTGGCGATGCTCAGAGGACGGACGGTCCGGGAGCGTCCCGACAGGGTCCCGAAAATTCTTTCGACTGATGCGGCGGATCGCCGCCGAAGCCGCCCGCGGGCTCGCCTCCCGGCGTGCTTCGACTATGGTGCCATTTCACGCGGCGACGCCAGGTGGGTTACACTTCCTGCACGGGTCCCGGCCCGCGGCACGGCGAGACGGTGGAATGGACTACGAGAACATCTTCAGGACGGCGATCGAGACCCTGAAGGCCGAAGGCCGCTACCGGATCTTCGCCGAGCTCGAACGCCACGCCGGCGCCTTCCCGCGCGCCGCCCATCACGGCCTCGACGGCGCGCCGGACGTCACCGTCTGGTGCTCGAACGACTATCTCGGCATGGGCCAGCATCCGGCGGTGCTGGCGGCGATGCATGAAGCGCTGGAGCGCTGCGGCGCCGGCGCCGGCGGCACCCGCAACATCTCCGGCACCCATATCTACCACCGGGCGCTGGAAGCCGAGCTGGCCGACCTGCACGGCAAGGAGGCGGCGCTGCTCTTCACCTCGGGCTTCGTCTCCAACGACGCCTCGCTGTCGACCCTGGCGAAGCTGATCCCCGGCTGCGTCGTGTTCTCCGACGCGCTGAACCATGCCTCGATGATCGCTGGCATCCGCCATTCCGGCTGCGAGAAGCGGATCTTCCGCCACAACGACCCGGCCGACCTGGACCGGCTGATGTCGGAATACCCGGCGAACCGGCCGAAGCTGGTGGCGTTCGAGAGCGTCTATTCGATGGATGGCGACATCTCGCCGATCGCCGAGATCTGCGACGTCGCCGACCGGCACGGCGCCATGACCTATCTCGACGAGGTCCACGCCGTCGGCATGTACGGCCCGCGCGGCGGCGGCATCGCCGAGCGCGACGGGCTGACCCGCCGGCTGACCGTGATCGAGGGCACGCTGGGCAAGGCCTTCGGCGTGATGGGCGGCTATGTCGCCGGCTCGGCCATGCTGGTCGACGCGTTGCGCAGCCACGCCCCCGGCTTCATCTTCACCACCTCGCTGCCGCCGGTGGTGGCGGCCGGGGCCCTGGCCGCGATCCGCCACCTCAAGGCCAGCGGCGCCGAGCGCGAGCGGCACCAGGAACGGGCGGCGACGCTGAAGCGCCTGCTGCGTGCCGCCGGCCTGCCGGTGATGCCGTCGGCCAGCCATATCGTGCCGGTCTTCGTCGGCGACGCCCGGCTGTGCAAGGCGGCCAGCGACCTGCTGCTGGACCGGCACCGGATCTACGTCCAGCCGATCAACTTCCCGACCGTGCCGCGCGGGGCCGAACGCCTGCGCATCACCCCGACGCCGCTGCATGACGATTTGCAGATGGCGCGGCTGGTCGAAGCGCTGCGCGATGTCTGGTCGACGCTCGCCATCCCCGTCGCCGCCGCGGCAGCCTAAACAGCGTCACGGCCTGGGCCGAGATCGTCCAGATCCTCGCGGCTGGACGCCGGGCGGGGGCGGCCGACCTCGTGCGCCAGCCCCAGCCGCTCCAGGCCGCGGACGAACCACCAGCCGGGATCGGCCTGGCCCGGTTCCAGGCCGATGCGTGCGGATTCAGGGAAGGCGTGGTGGTTGTTGTGCCAGCACTCGCCATAGGTCAGCAGGCCCAGCCCCGGCAGGTTGGAGGCCTGCACCGAAGCGTCATGCACCCGCCAGCGGCCAGGCCCCGGGTTGTGGCAGAAATAGGTGATGGTCCAGTGGCCGGCTGTGCTGACGAACACCCGCAGGCAGACACCCCAGACGACCCAGGACCAGCCGCCGATCAGGAAGAACGGCACCGCTGGCAGCAGCTGGTGCAGCCGCCAGCTCCGCTCCATGAACCGGAGCCAGGGATCGTCGGCCCAATGCGATTCGATCGTCAGCGTCGGCGCCCGCTCGAACTCGAAGCGGTAGGCGAGCTGCCACAGCAGGTCGAGCGCGAGCGTCCGGGTATGGGCGAAGAAGTCGTGGCAGGCCGGCTGGCGCTGTGCCCAGTCGCGGGTATCGTGGATGCGGATGATCCCGAACGGCCCGGCCACGCCGACCAGCACCCCGGCATAGATCAGCGCCCGTTCGAGCGGCCGGGAGCAGGTGAAGGTGCGGTGGATCATCAGCCGGTGCATGCCGACGCTGTGGCCGACCAGCAGCAGGGCATAGGTCGAGCCCACGAACATGGCCAGGGCGGACCAGCTGAACAGCGGGCCGGCGAAGGCCAGCGCCGCCAACAGCATGCCGCCGTTCCAGGCCGCCTTGGCCGGATCCAGGACCGGGCGACCCAGGACAGGGCTGGCCGAGCCACCCTCGATCCGGCCCACGGGCTTCATCATGCCGAACCCTCCCCGAGGAGAAAGCTAACGGCAGGGACCGAGGGACGGCAACGGCCACCGTCGCCGCAGGCGGCTACTTCCGCTGGTGCCCGCTGACCTGCACCCCGTCCTCCGGCCGCAGATACAAGAAGCCCGGGATCGACAGCAGCGGGATCACGGCCATCAGCAGGAACGCCTCGTGAAAGCGTTCCGGCGTCAGCACATGGCTCTCGAAGCTGACCAGGCCGAGCAGCATCGCCCCCATCGAGACACCGAAGCTGACGCTGAGCTGCTGCAGCACGCCGCCCAGGCTGGTGGCGCGGCTGAGCCGCTCGCCCGGCATGTCGGCATAGGACAGGGTGTTCGAGGTCATGAACTGCATCGACCGCAGCAGGCCGAACAGGAAGATGTAGCCGAGCAGCACCCAGTGCGGCGTGTCAGGCCGCATCAGGGCGAAGCCGGCGATGGCGACGGAGCCGAGCGCGGCGCTGATGATCAGCACCCGGTCGAAGCCTAGCCGCCGCAGCAGCGGCGACAGTGCCGGCCGCACCAGAAGCGCGCCCAGGCTGCTGACGAAGGTGAGCGACCCCGACACCACCGGGCTGAAGCCGAAGCCGACCTGCAGCATCAGCGGCAGCAGGAAGGGCACGCCGTTCAAGCCGATCCGGCACAGCCCGCCGGCCAGGGTGCCGACCCAGAAGGAGCGCAGCCGGAACAGCGTCATGTCGACCGCCGGATTGGCCTTCCGCCGGGCGTAGCGGCCGAAGGCCAGCAGCAGCAGGATGGCGGCGGCCAGCACCGCCACGATCGCCAGGACCGGGATGGTCGGACGGCCGATGTTCTCGAGCCCGTATTGCAGCAGGGCGACGCCGAGCCCGACCATGACGAAGCCGGTATAGTCGAACGGCGTCACCGTCTCGCCCTTGACGTCATCGAAATAGTGCAGCGCGGCCAGGATGCCGACGCAGCCGAAGGGCACGTTGACGTAGAAGATCCAGCGCCAGGACGTGTAGGTGGTGAGGACGCCGCCGAGCAGCGGCCCGATCACCGGCCCCAGGATCGCCGGCAGGGTCATGTAGGTCATCGCCGTGACCAGCTGCGCCCGCGGGAAGCTGCGCAGCAGGATCAGCCGCCCGACCGGGGTCATCATGGCGCCGCCCAGCCCCTGCAGCACCCGCATCGCCAGCAGCATGCCGAAGCTGTCGGCCATGCCGCACAGCGCCGAACCGAGGGTGAAGATGCCGAGCGCCAGGGCGAAGATCCGGCGCGCGCCGAAGCGGTCGGCGAACCAGCCGCTGACCGGGATGAACACGGCCAGGGTCAGGACATAGGTCGTCACCGCCAGGTTCAGCCGCAGCGGCGTGGTGTCCAGGCTGGCGGCCATGTCCGGGATGGCGGTGGTGATGATGGTGGAGTCGAGCTGCTCCATCAGGAAGGCGACGGCGACGATCATCGGGATGATCACGCGCAGCCGCGGATCCCGCTCCGTCACGAATTGGGGCTGTGCTCGGTCCGGTGCCGTCATATGTCGGGTTTAAACCCGCCACCGGCCGCTTGCACCTCACCTCCAAGCGCCACTGGGTTGCGGCCGCGGCATGCGCGCGCCTATCTCGCGATGCCCCACTCCCAAGTGGCTGGCTCAGGAATCGCCCCAGTCTCTCTCCTTTTGCTCATAGTGCTCCCGGCCTTCGGCCATGAAGTCCGGCGGGAAGGACGCGAACGCCTGCGCCACCCCGGCCAGCGAACCGGACCCCACCGGCCGGATGACCAGGCTGTCGCCGCGGCGTTCGATCTCCACATCCTGCGCCGCGTCGGCAAAGGCCAACTCCTTGGGAATGCGCACGGCCAGGGAGTTGCCGCTTCTGAACAGTCGGGTCAGCATCTCCGGGCCTCCATTCGCATACACCGTATACGACACTGGTGGACAACGGCACCGCCTGCCATGCGGAGCTTAGAACGTCGACGCGCCCAGCCGGGCCTCGTAATGCGCCTTCTGGCGGCGGGTGGCGACCACGGTGTTGCGCATCAGGACCGCCACCGTCACCGGCCCGACGCCGCCCGGCACCGGGGTGATCCAACCGGCCACCGGGGCAACGCTGTCATAGTCGACATCGCCGACCACCCGGCTCTTGCCGTTGTCGTCCGTCACCTCGTTGATGCCGATGTCGATCACCGCGGCGCCCGGCTTGATCATGTCGCCGGTGACCAGCTTCGGCTTGCCGACGGCGACGAACACCGCATCGGCGCGGCGCGAATGCACCGACAGAGACCGGGTCATGTGGTGGCAGACCGTGACCGTCGCGCCTTCCGACATCAGGAGGAAGGCGATCGGCTTGCCGACGATCTCGGAATGGCCGATCACCACCGCCTCCAGCCCCTGCAGCTGCAGGCCGGTGCGCTTCAGCATCTCGACCGCCGCCAGCGCGGTGCACGGCGCCAGCTCCAGCTCGTTGTAGACGATGTTGCCGATCGAGGCCGGGTTCATGCCCTCGACATCCTTGAGCGGATGGATCGCCGTCTGCATCGCCTTTATCGAGATGTGCTTCGGCACCGGGCGCTGCAGGATGATGCCGCTGACCTGCGGGTCGGCGTTCAGCGCAGCGATCGCGGCGCGCAGCTCGTCCTGCGTGATCCGCTCCGGCAGGCGCCTTGTCTCGAAGGCGATGCCAACGCCCTCGGCCGTGCGCCGCTGGTTGCGGACATAGACGTCGACCGCGCTTTCGTCGCCGACCGTGATCGACACCAGCTTCGGCGGCCAATGCGCCTCGCCCAGCGCCTGCACCTCCGCCGCCACCTCGGCCAGGATGGCATCCGCCACCGCCCGCCCGGTCAGGTCCCGCTCGCCCATCGCCCGCTCCGCCGCACCCGCAATGCGCGGCTTGTGGCCTGCTGGGGCAGCAGCGTCAACCCATGGCCGCGGATGGCACCGTTGTGCCGCTATTTGGCCTGGTGGGCGAAGCCGCGCAGCAGGTGCTTCTGGATATAGCCGGCGACCAGCAGCACCGGCAGCGAGGACAAGAGGCCGATCGCCATCAGCCGGCCCCACAGCGTCTCGTCCTCGGTGATGAAGGTGGCGACGTAGAGCGGCAAGGTGAAGCGGCTGGGGCGCTGCAGGTACAGCAGCGCGAACAGGAACTCGTTCCAGCACAGGATCAGGGCGAAGATCAGCGTCGCCACCAGCCCGGGCAGGGCCAGCGGCAGCACGATGTGCCACAGCCGGCGGCCCAGCCCGGCGCCGTCGATCGCCGCCGCGGCCTCGATCTCGACCGGCACCTCGCGCACGAAGCCCAGAAGCATCCACAGGCAGAAGGGCAGGGTGTAGAGCTGGTACACCAGCACCAGCCCGGACAGGCTGCCGAGCAGGCCGAGATCGAGCAGCAGCGCATGCAGCGGCAGCGCCACCACGATCGGCGGCATCAGCTTGACCACCAGCACCAGCAGCAGGAACAGGATGTCGAGCCGCTTCGGGAAGCGGAACCGGGCCAGGGCGTAGGCGGCCAGGAAGCCGGCGGCGAGCGACAAGAGGGTCGCCCCGAAGGCGACGATGGCGGTGTTCTTCAGCCGCACCAGGAAGCCGTCGGCGAGCACCGCCCGGATGTTGTCGAGGGTCGGCGCGGTCGGCAGGAAGCCGCGGCCGGCGCGGGCCGGGTCCTCGAAGGCGGCGCCGACCATCCACACCACCGGCAGGGCGAAGACCAGCACGAACAGGGCGATGCCGAGATAGGGCATGACCTGGCGCAGGCGGATCACTTGGCCGAACCTCGCATCGCCTGGAGGGCATAGACGGCGCACAGGGCGCAGGCGATCGCCATCATCACCACCGAGGCGGCGGCGGCGAGGCCGACATCGAAGAACTTGAAGCCCTTCTGGTAGACATACATCGACATCGTCTCGGTGGCGTTGCCGGGGCCGCCGCCGGTCAGGGCATAGACCTTGTCGAACAGCTTGAAGGTGTCGATCAGGCGCAGCAGCAGGGCCAGGAAGATCTGGCCGCGCACCAGCGGCAGCACGATCCGGGTCAGCAGCACCCAGGGCCGGGCGCCGTCGGTGCGCGCCGCCTCCACGATCTCGGGCGGGATCGACTGCAGCCCGGCCAGGACGATCAGCGTCGTCATCGGCGTCCACTGCCAGGTGTCGACCAGCATCACCGACCACAGCGCCAGGCCGGGATCGGACAGCCATGCCACCGGCGGCAGGTCGAGCCAGCCCAGCGCGCCGTTCAGCACGCCGACATCGTAATGGAACCAGGACCGCCAGATCGCCGAGCAGACCAGGGTCGACAGCATCATCGGATAGACCACGACCGACAGCACCGCGCCGCGGCCGCGGAACTCGCGGTTCAGCAGCAAAGCGAGGGCGGTGCCGAGCGCGACCTGGACCAGCGAGGCCACGACGGCAAAACGGACGGTGTTGCCGATGTCGACCCGGAAGAACCAGTCGCCGAACAGCGTGGCGTAGTTGGCGAGGCCGACCCAGCGCGAGGTCTCCGCTGCGAAGTCGATCGCCTGGAAGGAGTAGACCGCGACCTGCACCACGGGCGCGAGCGCGAACACGACCAGCAGCAGCGCGGCGGGGAGCAGGAGCAGGACGAGCTGCCGGCGGTCGGTGAAGAGCATGGCGGTCTGTACGGTCTTTCGGAATTCCTATCCTGTCATGCCCGGGCTTGACCCGGGCATCCAGGGCGGCAGACACCGCTCTTGGTGGCCCCTGGATCGCCGGGTCGAGCCCGGCGATGACAGGACAGGGGGCCGCTACGGGTTACTTCTTCGCCAGCGCCGTGTCGATGTCGGCCGAGGCCTTCTGCAGCGCCTCCTCCAGCGCCATCTGGCCGACCAGGGCCAATTGCAGGTAGTCGCCGAGGATCGATTCGACCTGCGGCCACTGCTTGATCCGCGGCCGCGACACGCCGGCCTCGAGCGCCTTCAGTTGGTCCGGGTACCAGCGGTACTTGGCGACCAGATCCTTGTCGGCATAGAGCGCGGTCAGCGTCGGCGGCAGGCCGAAGCGCAGCGCCAACTCCTTCTGCATGTCGGCGCCGTTCAGGAAGGCCAGGAACTTCTGGGCGCCCTCGGCATTCGGCGCGCCCGACGGCACCGCCACCTGCCAGATGCCCAGCATCGGCGCCGGGCCCTTGGTCTCGCCCGGGGCCGGGCCGATCGCGACCTTGCCGACCACCTTGGACTTGTCGGCGTCGTCCAGCGACGGCACCCAGGCCGGCCAGACCTCGATCGCCATCGCGGCGCGGCCTTGCTGCAGCGCGTCGCGCACCTCGGTGGCGTTGTAGGTCTCGACCCCGGTCGGGGCATAGGCCTTCAGCGCCAGGAACTGCTGCAGCGCCTTGACCCCGGCCGGCGACGCCAGCGCCGCCTTGCCCGAGCCGTCGATGATCTCGCCGCCATTGGCCCAGAAGATCGGCAGGAAGCCGGTCACGATCGGGTTGCCCTTGGTGCCGCGGAACACCACGCCGGCGACATTCGGGTCCC
Organism: Inquilinus sp. YAF38; assembly: GCF_052113205.1. Taxonomy (NCBI): domain Bacteria; kingdom Pseudomonadati; phylum Pseudomonadota; class Alphaproteobacteria; order Rhodospirillales; family Rhodospirillaceae; genus Inquilinus; species Inquilinus sp. YAF38. The sequence continues at coordinate 37,024 of NZ_JBFRCU010000013.1, forward strand.
TGGCATTCAGCGTCTCGGCCGCCTTGAGCACGTCACTCCAGCTCTTCGGCGCGGCCAGGCCGGCCGCCTGGAACAGGTCGGTGCGGTAGGCGAACATCTCGACATTGCCGGCGAAGGGCAGCGCCACCACCTGCCCGTCCTTGCCCTTGGACAAAGCGGTCAGGCTGGGGATCACGCCCGAAAGATCGGCGGTGACCGGCTTCAGCCAGCCATTGGCGGTGAATTCCGGCATCCAGGTGTCGTCGGCCACGATCACGTCATAGGCGTCGGCGCCGCCGCGCAGCGACACCACCAGCTTCTCGTACAGGCTGCCATAGGGCAGCTTCAGCAGCTCGACCTCGGTGTCGGGCGATACCTTCTTGTAGGCGTCGATGGCATAGGCCAGGGCGTCGCCATAGACGCCGTCGCGGCCGGCGATCACCAGTTCGTCCGCCTGCGCGGCCCCGGCCAGCACCAGCGCCGTCAGCCCTGCCAGCCGGCCAATCAACTTCCTCTTCATCAATCCCTCCCAGTCCGCAGGATGGTCGGCGGCGCCCGGACAGCAAAGTTATGAACACGTGTTCATCTATCACTACACCCGAACATGGGCCGCACCGCTCTCCGGCGGCGGTTCTATCATGGTCCTGGACACCGCACGCTTTCAAGGAAATGAATGTTTGGTGACGGTCCGGTGACATTCCTCCAGGCCTGCCGATTTCGGCTTTACGACGCCTCGCCATCGTGAACACGTGTGCGCTATCCTGGATCTTCGGCATGGGAGCGTCGGTTGGGGCGACGGCAGCAGGACAGCGGCACAAGGTCGGTGACGGCCCAGGCGGTGGCGGAGCGGGCCGGGGTGTCGCGTGCCACGGTTTCGCGCATCATGTCCGGCCAGGCACGGGTGGCGGCCGAGACCCGCGAGCGGGTGCTGGAGGCGGCCTCAGCCCTGGGCTACCAGGTCAATATGCTGGGCCGCGGCATGAACCGCCAGCGCTCCGACCTGGTCGGCATCGTCGTGCGCGGCGCCACCGACCCCTACCGCGCGGCGCTGTTCGAGGCGCTGCTGCGCGAGATCGACGGCCGCGGCCTGCAGTCGCTGGTCAGCGAGGTCGGCGACGAAGCGGCGCTGGACCGCACCATCGCCCGTTTCCTGCAATACCGGGTCAGCGGCGTGCTGGTGACCTCCGGCGCGCCGCCGATCGCCCTGGCCGAGCAATGCGCCCGGCTGGGAATCCCGGTGGTGGCGCTGAACCGCGCCGTGTCGATCCCGGGGGTCGACGCCGTGCTGTCGGACAACGAGACCGGTGGCCGGCTGGCGGCGCAGGCGCTGCTGGAAGCCGGCTGCCGGCATCTCGGCTTCCTCGGGGTCGAGGGCGGCACCTATAGCGGCCTGGCCCGTAGCGCCGCCTTCGTCGCCGCGCTGGCGCCGGCCCTGGCCGCCGGCCGCGCCACCTTCCGCCCGATCGCCGCCGCCGGGCCCGACCACGAATCCGGCGCCGCGGCCGCCGCCCGGGCGTGGGACGCGCCGCTGGACGGGCTGTTCTGCGCCAGCGACGTGCTGGCCTGCGGCTTCCTGGACGGGGCAAAGGCCGCAGGCCGCGCCGCCCCGCGCGATGTCTCGATCATCGGCTTCGACGACGTCACCCCGGCCGGCCTGGCCCCCTATCGCCTGACCACGATCCGCCAGGATGCCGGCCGCATCGCCGCCCGCGCCGTGGCGCTGATGCTGGGCCGGGCCGAGGACCCCGCCCGGCCAGCGGTGGTGGAGACGGTGCCGGTCAGCCTGATGCGGCGAGCCACGGTCGCGGGCTAGAGATCCTTGGTCATGAACACTCGGCTGGTGCCCGGCGGGTCGCAGGGAATCTCGCCGAACACTCGCCAGCCCTGGCGGCGGTAGAAGTCCGGCGCCTGGAAGCTGATGGTGAGGAGCATGGCGGAGCGGCAGCCGCGCCGCCGCCCCTCCTCCTCCATCATCCGCAGGATGCGGCTGCCCAGCCCCGAGCCGCGTAGCGTCTCCGGCAGCCAGAACAGCTCGACGAACAGCAGCCCCAGCGAGGTGCGCCCCTTGGCGCCGCCCAGGATCTCGCCGGTCGCGGGATCCTTGACCGTCACGGCGAGCGGCCGGCGGTCGCTGTAGCCGGTGACCGCGTCGTTATAGGCGTTCAGCCCGTCATTGATGACGGCTTCGAGCCGGTCGTCGACGACATCTGTCAGCACGATCTCCGGATCAGGCACGGCCGCCTCCTCTCCTCGCGTCACGACACGCGCCGCTGCACCCCGTCGATCGGCGACAGGTGCGAGATCAGTCGCTTGCCGGTCCAGTACAGCAGCCGGACCAGCGGCGGCTCGATACCGACCGTCAGCTCCGCCCCCTGCTCGAGATTGAACCCGACCGCATGCGACGGGCTGGGCCCGATCGAGGCCGGGATGCCGGCGAAGGTGGTGTCGACCGCGCGATGGACATGGCCGCACAGCACATGCACCACTTGGCGGTGCCGGACCAGCACCCGGGCCAGGCCGTCGCCATTGCCGCAGCGCCAGCCATCCATCCGGGTCAGGCCGGTCTCGAAGGGCGGGTGGTGCATGAACACCAGCGCCGGCTGCTGCGGCGCCTCGGACAGCCGGGCGTCGAGCCATTCCAGGCGGTCGTCGCACAACAGCCCTTCGATCCGGCCGGGGATAGTGGTGTCGAGCCCGATCAGGCGCAGGCCGCCGGTCTCGCCCGAGATGTTGAGGAACGGGCCGTCGGTGCCGATGCCGGCATGGCCGGCGAAGGCCTCGCGCATCGCCTCTCGCGAATCATGGTTGCCGGGGATCGCCAGCATCGGCAGGCCCAGCGGCGCCAGCGCCTTCTGAAACAGCCGGTACGATTCGACGTCGCCGCGGTCGACCAGGTCGCCGGTGACCAGCAGCAGGTCCGGCCGCGGCGACAGCGCGGCGAGATGCTCGGCGCAGCGGCGCAGCGCACCGAGCGCGTCGATCCCCGTCTCGACCGCGACATCCGGCGTGGTCACATGGGTATCGGTGATCTGGGCGATCAGCATGAACATCCTCGGCGCCGCGGGAGACGGGATCGGCACGGCTGCGAGGGGCCGCGCCGATCGGATCCCAGACCGTTACAACGACGGCGAGGCCCGACGCCAGCGCCGGAATGTGAATACGGCTATTGCGCGCCGAGCGCGACCGGAAGGCTAAGCGTCTCCTTGCCCCGGACCACGGTCAGCATCACCGAGGTCTGCGGCCGCATCAGGCCGACGGCGTTGCGCAAGGCGGTGGCGCCGTCGATCGGGTGCCCGTCCAGCCCCGTCACCACATCGCCGACCTTGAGGCCGGCCGAGGCCGCCACGGTGCCGGGGACGATGCCGGTGATCAGCGCGCCGCGGTTGACCGAGATGCCGCGCGACGCCGCCTTGGCCGCGGTCAGATCCTCGATGGCGACGCCGAGCCGGGCCCGCGACACCGAGCCGAACTGCTCGATCTGGTCGATCGAGTTCTTGACCATGTGCATCGGGATGGCGAAGCCGATGCCGGCATTGGCGCCGGACGGGCTGAGGATGGCGGTGTTGATGCCGACCAGGCGGCCGTTGAGGTCGATCAGCGCCCCGCCGGAGCTGCCGGGATTGATTGCCGCGTCGGTCTGGATGAAGTCCTCATAGCCCTCGATGCCCAGGCCGCTGCGGCCGGTGGCGCTGACGATGCCCAGCGAGGCGGTCTGGCCCAGGCCGAACGGGTTGCCGATCGCGACCACGAAGTCGCCGATCTTGGGCATGTCGGTGTTGTCCACCGGCAGCTCGGTTTTCAGCCCTCTGGCGGGAATGCGCAGCACCGCGATATCGATGTCGGCGGCCGAGCCAACGACCTGGGCCGTCACCTCGTTGCCGTCGCCCAGGGTAACGCCGATCTCGGTGGCGTTCTCGACGACATGGGCGCTGGTGACGACCAGGCCCTTGGCGGCGTCGACGATGACGCCGGAGCCGACGCTGCGGAACGACTTCTCCTTCTCGCCGCCGAAATAGCGCCGGATGTCGGGGTCGCGCAGCATCTCGGCGCTGGGGCGCACGGTGCCCTTGACCTGGACGTTAACCACCGCCGGCATGGCCTCGGTCAGCAACGGGTTGAGGGTGGGAAGGGAGCCGCGCGAGGCGGTTCCGGCCGAGCCTCCGGAATTGCAGGCAGCCAGCGCCAGCATCGCAGGCACGATCAACAACGTCAGGATGCGGCGCATCACGTTTCTCCTTCCGGTCCGCTGGAAGATGTGCGCCGGTTTGCGCCAAGCGTCCAGGTTTGGGTGCCCCCACCGAACCCGCGAGGTCGGCGAAAGTTCACGGTCGGTCAGGGTGGCGGCACGGAGCCCGTCGGAGCAAGGGTTTTGCGATCGCGGTGTCGCCGCCCCTCCCGTCCGGCTGCCGGCCGGGCTATATAGTCGGACATGACGACCGTGTGACAACGGCATCGGCGACAGACATCGGGGCTGCGCCCAGATCCGGAGAGAGATTTCATGACCGTGAGCGACCACGCCGACCGCGCGGATATCGAGGCTTTGGCGAAATTTTTGTCCGAATCCGACGGGGCTGCGGTGGCGCCTTATGCCCTGGTACGGCGCGGCAGGATCAAGTGCTTCTTCGACAACCCGACGACGGCGACCGAAAGCGGCATCCAGGCCTATGCCGACCGCGCCTTCTCGGTGATCGACGTCCGGGCGCAGAGGGTCGTCCGCCGGCGATGAGAGGCAAGGCCCGCTACTGTTGCGGCGTACCCGATGGCCATGGATCGATGAGTTCGATCCCACAATCGACGAAATCAGCCGTGTTTCGCGTCGCCAGAATGCCACCGCGTGAGAGGACAATGGCGGCAATCTGCGCGTCGAACTGGCTGATCGGGCGCCCGGCCGACCGTCGATCCGCGGCGATGATGCTGTAGGCAGCAGCCGCATCGCTGTCGAAGGGCAGGATACGGCCCGCAAACTCCTCATTGAACAACGACCGCGCGGCCCCCAACAGATCGTCCCGGCGCCGACCCTTCGGCAACAGCACCAGCCCATAGAGGATCTCGGCCTGGGTGACGGCGGTGACGAAGAGCGACGGTATCGGCTGTGCTCCAAGCCACGTCGCCACCGCCGGCTCCGGGCGTGGCCGCATCAGCTCCGATAGGACATTGGTATCCAGGACGATCATTCGTCTAAGCGCGGTGGCTCGCGCATCGCATCCCGGGGAAGATCCGGCAGGTCAACGCCGCCCAGGGGAGCGAAACGTCGGCGGATCGCCTCGGCCAGATTCTTCGGCCGGCTCGGCTCCGTCGACAGCGCAGATCGGAGGATGTCGCGCGCCTCGTCTTCCATCGACCGGCCGTGCTTGGCGGCGCGCAGACGGAGGCGCGCCTTCAGCTGCTCATCGAGCTGCCGGATGGTGATGCTCGCCATCGGACCACTCCTGCAATCAATGATTGCAAATTAATCATTGATTGCAGAGTCGACAAGGGTCCGCTCAGCCCCGATCCTCGATCGCCCGCTGCCGCAGCAGGTGGTCGGCCAGGACGCAGGCCATCATCGCCTCCCCCACCGGCACGGCGCGGATGCCGACGCAGGGGTCGTGCCGGCCCTTGGTCAGGATCTCGGTGTTGTGGCCCTCGATGTCGACCGTGCGCCGCGGGGTCAGGATCGAGCTGGTCGGCTTGACCGCGAAGCGCACCACCACCGGCTGGCCGGTCGAGATGCCGCCGAGGATGCCGCCGGCGTTGTTGGCGGTGAAGCGAACCGCGCCGTCATTGCCCATCAGCATCTCGTCGGCGTTCTCCTCGCCGGACAGGGCCGCGGCGCCGAAACCGGCGCCGATCTCGACCCCCTTGACCGCGTTGATCGTCATCATCGCCCGGGCCAGATCGCTGTCGAGCTTGTCGTAGATCGGCTCGCCCCAGCCGGCCGGCACGCCCTCGGCCACCACCTCGACCACGGCGCCGGTGGAGGACCCGGCCTTGCGCACGCCGTCGAGATAATCGGTCCAGCGCGCGGCTGTCTCGGCATCAGGGCAGAAGAAGGGATTGCGGTCGACCTCGTCCCAGTCCCAACGGTCGCGGTCGATCCTGTGCGGGCCGATCTGGACCAGGGCGCCACGGATGGTCACCCCAGTCAGGATCTTGCGGGCAACGGCGCCGGCAGCGACCCGGCAGGCGGTCTCGCGGGCGCTGGACCGGCCGCCGCCGCGCGGGTCGCGGATGCCGTACTTCTTCCAATAGGTGTAGTCGGCATGGCCAGGCCGGAACTTGGCCGCGATCTCGGAATAGTCCTTGCTGCGCTGGTCGGTGTTCTCGATCAGCAGCGAGATCGGCGTGCCCGTCGTCTGGCCCTCATAGACGCCGGACAGGATCTTCACCTCGTCGGCCTCGCGCCGCTGGGTGACGAAGCGCGACTGCCCCGGCTTGCGCTTGTCCATCCAGGGCTGGATGTCGGCCTCGGCCAGCGGGATGCGCGGCGGCGTGCCGTCGACCACGACGCCGATGGCGGGCCCGTGGCTTTCGCCCCAGGTGGTGAAGCGGAACAGGGTTCCGAAGCTGTTGCCGGCCATATCCGTATCCGCCTGGGCCCTCAGCCCTCTCGAGCGACGCGCTCGAGGGCGTCGCCCTCGAGCCGATAATAGATCTTCTGCGCCAGCCGCGCCGCGCCGATCCGGTCATAGAGGCGCTGCGCGCCCTCGTTCCAGGTCTCGGTGGTCCAGTCCAGCCGGGTGCAGCCGCGGCCCTGTGCCAGCCGCGCCAGGAAGCGCAGCAGCGCCTCGCCGGCGCCGAGCCCGCGCGCACCGTCGCGGACATACAGGTCTTTCAACTGCAGATGCCCGGTCAGGGCCCGACCCGGGAACAGCATGCCGAAGCTGGCGGCGCCGACCGCCCGGCCGTCGATCTCGGCCAGGGCGATCTCGGTCGGATGCTCGCCATAGACATAGCGTTCGACCCGCTCGGCCGTGACCGCGTCCGGGTCGAGCACCCGGCCTTCGGCATAGTGCCGGTCGAGGTCCTGGAACACCGCCGTCACGGCCGCACGATCGGCAGCCGTGGCCAGCCGGACCGTGACGGCCACGCTCATGGCTTCGGCGCCAGGCCCTGCAGCAGCTCGGCGGTCGCTGCGGCGGCATCGACCGAGACCATGCCGACGGTGTGATAGCCGCTGTCGACGTGATGGACCTCGCCGGTCACGCCGGAGCCGAGTTCGGAGATCAGGTACAGCCCGGCGCCGCCGACCTGCTCGATGGTGACGTTGCGCTTCAAGGGCGCGTTCAGCTCGTTCCACTTCAGGATGTAGCGGAAGTCGCCGATGCCGCTGGCCGCCAGGGTCTTGATCGGGCCGGCCGAGATCGCGTTGACCCGGATGCCGCGGCCGCCGAGATCGACCGCGAGGTAGCGCACGCTGGCCTCCAGCGCCGCCTTGGCCACGCCCATCACATTGTAGTGCGGCATCACCCGCTCCGCCCCGTAATAGGTCAGGGTGAGCAGGCTGCCGCCGTCGCCCATCAGCGGCACCGCGCGCTGCGCCACGGCGGTGAAGCTGTAGCAGGAGATGTCCATGGTGCGCAGGAAGTTGTCCCGCGTCGTGTTCAGGTACAGGCCGTCCAGCTCGTTCTTGTCGGAGAAGGCGATGCCGTGCACCAGGAAGTCGAGCCGGCCCCACTCGCGCTCCAGCGTCTGGAACACGGCGTCGATGCTGGCCTGGTCGGTGACGTCACAGGGCAGCACGAGGGTCGAGCCGACGCTTTCCGCGAGCGGCTTGACACGCTTGTGAAGCGCGTCACCCTGATAGGTGAAGGCGAGCTCCGCACCATGCGCCGCACAGGCCGAGGCGATCCCCCAGGCGATCGACCGGTCGTTGGCGACGCCCATGATCAAGCCGCGCTTGCCTTGAAGGAGCGGAGAGGGAACCGTCATTGCAGAGCCTCAGTTGGGGTCAGGACACCCGAACGGGGCGCGCCGCGGGTCCTTGGATGAGAGTGCGGGGATCGTACACGAACGCCCTGTCGGGTCAAATGTGGGCTGATGAATGGCATCGGGACCGGGTGATCGGCAAGAGCGGGGCCGGAGTGTCGGCCAAAAGGCCCGCCGCTGGGGACGGGCGCTCTACACCTTCGGCCGCTACGCCGTGCTGCGCTTCTGGAACGACCGCGGGGCGCAGGCGGCCTCGGCCCTGACCTATTCCTCGCTGCTGGCGCTGGTACCGATCGCCACTATCGCCTTCTCGATCCTGTCCGCCTTCCCCGCCTTCGGCCTGATCAAGGGTGCGGCCCAGACCTGGCTGGTCGAGATGCTGGTGCCGGAGGTCGGACACACCGTCTTGAACTATCTCGAGGGTTTCAGCCAGAACACCGGCCGGCTGACCGCCTTCTCGATCGTCGGCCTGGTGGTCAGCTCGGTGCTGCTCCTCGCCACAATCGAGGACGCGTTCAACGGCATCTGGCGGGTGAAGGAGCAACGGGCCTGGGCGGTGCGGATCGTCACCTTCTGGGCGATCCTGACCCTGACCCCGATCCTCGTGGTCGCCAGCTTCTCGTTGACCATCAACTTCTTCACCAGCCATGGCGGCTTCGGGCAGGAGCTGTGGTCGCCGTTCATCGGCTTCGTGCCGCTGGTGCTGCAGTTCATCGGCTTCACGCTGTTGTACCAGCTGATCCCGAACCGCTCGGTGCGCTGGAACGACGCCGTCATCGGCGGGGCCATCGCGGCCGTGGCGTTCGACCTCTCCAAGCGCCTGTTTGCCTGGTATCTGCGCGAATTTCCGGCCTATGAGACGATCTACGGCGCCCTGGCCACGATCCCGATCTTCCTGCTGTGGCTGTACCTCGCCTGGTCGATCGTGCTGATCGGCGCCGTGATCGCCGCGGCGCTGCCGGACTGGCGCTCCGGCCGCCTGCTGGGCGGCGAGATCGACAGCCTTCTGCCCGGGCCGCGGCTGACCATCGCTGTCGCCATCCTGCGCGAGCTGGCGGCGGCCAGCCGGCTCGGCATCGGCCTGCATCGCCCGACCCTGCTCGACCGGGTGCCGGTCGGCATCTCCGCCCTCGACGGCATGCTGGAGCAGCTGCGCCACGCCCGCTTCGTCGAACGCTCCGCCTCCGACAGCTGGCTGATCTCGCGCGACCTCAGGGTGACGACGCTGGCCGACCTGCTGCGCGGCCTCGGCATCGGGATGCGCGGCAAGATCGGCGAGGTGCCGGGGCTGGAGGGCGCCTGGCTGCAGGCGCTGGCCGACCGCATCCACGCCGCCGAGGAGGCGCATCACGACAGCCTGGGCGTTCCTCTGGCGACCGTGCTGGTCGACGAGCCGCCGGCCGAGCGCATCGGCCGGGCGGAGAAGCCGCCGATATCGCTGCACCGCGCTTCCCCGAATGCGGAAGGCCCGCCGTGAGCGACGGGCCTTCGCCGAACGGTTCGGACCCCGCGTCTTAGCCGTTCACGATCCGCCAGGTTCCGTCGCCTTCGCGGCAGGCAGTGCCGGTGCCGGTCTGGGCCCGGCCCTCGACATAGATGGTCTGGGTGAAATCGCGGCAGTTGCGCCCGCTCTCCTGATAGGTCCGGGTCGGGGTGACCGTGCCGTAATTGCCCGAATCCGGGTTGCGCCAGGAGCTCTCGGTGCCGCTGTGGCTGTTCTCGAAGGCCTGGTTGTAGGTGCGCTCGGCGTACAGCTGATCCGACCGGTCGAGCGAGGCGCCGACCGAGTTGCCGAGCCAGCCGCCGATCAGCACGCCCGCGGCCGTGGCCGCCAGCTTGCCGGTGCCGCCGCCGAACTGCGAGCCCAGCAGGCCGCCGCCGGCCGCGCCGATCAGGGTGCCGGCGCCCTGCTTCGGGCCGTAGTCCTGACAACCGGCCAGGGCGACCGCGCCGACGAGCACGGCGGCGATGGTGAACTTCCTCATGATAACTCCGATCCTCCTGCGATGCCCGCAGCGGGCATCGGACCTGTCCTGGCCGCCATGGACTTCACGGCGTCGATGCCTAATGTAGCCGGACTTCGATCGAATGAAGGCCGTGCGCCATGACGACGCCCCCCTCCACCATCCCGAATCCCGGCAATGCCGCAACCGAACCCGCCAATCTGGATTTCGTTCCGCCGGCGGACCCGTTCGCGCTGTTCGAAACCTGGTTTGATCTGGCGGCGGCGCATGAGATCAACGATCCGAACGCCATGGCGCTGGCGACCGCGACCGCCGACGGCGCGCCGTCGCTCCGCATGGTGCTGCTGAAGGGCGTCGACGACGCCGCGGCCGAAGCGCGCGGCTTCGTCTTCTTCACCAATCTGGAGAGCCGCAAGGGCGAGGAATTGGCGCGCAACCCAAGGGCGGCGCTGTGCTTCTACTGGAAGAGCCTGCGCCGGCAGGTGCGGGTCGAGGGGCCGGTGACGTCGGTCGAGTTGGCCGAGGCCGATTCCTATTACGCCAGCCGGGCCCGCGGCAGCCGAATCGGCGCCTGGGCCTCGGCCCAGTCGCGCCCGCTGCCCGACCGCGCGACGCTGGAGCAGGCGGTAGACGAGGCCACCCGCCGCTTCGGCCCGGAGGAGTCGGATGGGCCGGTGCCGCGGCCACCGCACTGGTCCGGCTTCCGCCTGGTGCCGTGGCGGATCGAGTTCTGGCAGGAGCGGCCGCACCGGCTGCATGACCGGGTGGTGTACGAGCCGGGCCTCGACGGCTGGCGCCACCACCGGCTGTATCCGTGACCGACGCCGCCCGGACCGGGCAGGCCGGCGGCGACCAGGCGCGGCGCGACCGCCTGCTGCGGCTGGCGACGACGGTCAGCGTCTCGGTCGCCTCGACCCTCGCCGTGCTCAAGTTGGCCGCCTGGCTGGTCACCGGGTCGGCGGCGATCCTGTCCTCGCTGCTCGACAGCCTGGTCGACGTCGCCGCCTCCGGCATCCTCCTGATCAGCGTGCGCCACGCGCTGCGGCCGCCCGACCGGTCGCACCGCTTCGGCCACGGCAAGGCCGAACCGCTGGGCGCCATCGCCCAGGCCGCTTTCGTCGGCGGCTCGGCCCTGCTGTTGATCTTCGAATCGGCCGGCCGCTTCATCACCCCGACGCCGATCGTCGAGGTTCCGCTGGGCATCGCCGTAATGTCGATCTCGCTGGTGGCGACGGTCCTGCTGGTGGTGTTCCAGCGCGGCGTCGCCCGCCGCACCGGATCGACCGCGATCGAGGCCGACCGGCTGAACTACATCGGCGACACCGCCACCAGCGTGGTGGTGCTGGCGGTGCTGGTGATCGGCCAGCGGCCGGGCTGGCTGTGGCTCGACCCCGCCGCCGCCATCGGCGTGGCGCTGTGGCTGCTGGTCAGCGCCGCCCGCATCGCCCGCCGCGCCGTCGACCACCTGATGGACCGCGAGCTGCCGCAAGAGGAGCGGCTGCGCATCGCCGCCATCGTCCGCGCCGATGCCGAGGTCGCCGGCCTGCACGACCTGCGCACCCGCAGCGCCGGCGGCACGCGTTTCATCGAGCTGCATGTCGAGATGGAGGGCGGCCTGACCCTGTGGCAGGCCCACACCGTCTGCGACCGGGTCGAGGCGGCGCTGTCCGCCGCCTTCCCCGACGCCGAGGTGATCCTGCACCAGGAGCCGGCGGGGCTGGATGACGAGCGGCTGGACCACCGCATCTACAAGCGCCAGGGCTAGCCTCCCGGGGAGGTATCTCTCTCCGACTCTCCGTACCTTCCTCGTCATGGCGAGCGAAGCGTGACCATCCAGTCGTGCAGCCGGAACAAGCCCCACCATCCTGGATGGCCACGCCCCTCCGGGGCTCGCCATGACGATGAGGGACATGGGTCATCGTCAATGAGGGTCGGTATCAAATCATCGCCATGGATCTCACCGCGAGCCGGGTTCGACCCAGCCCCTGCCGCCTGCTAGGCTGCCTCGGCGACCAGAGAGGATCCCAACCGTGCCGCAGCCCGATCACGTCATGGCCTTGCCGATTCCGGACGAGGCCGCGCTCGATGACGATCTCAAGGCCTACTACGCCAAGTGCCTGGAGAAGCTGGGGCTGGTGCCGAACGTGATCCGCGCCTACAGCCTGCGGCCGAAGAAGCTGCGCAACTTCATCGCCACCTACAACGAGCTGATGCTGGGCGACAGCGGCCTGTCGAAGCTGGAGCGGGAGATGATCGCGGTCACCGTCTCCTCCGCCAACCGCTGCTACTACTGCCTGGTCGCGCACGGCCAGGCGGTGCGGCGCCTGGCGGACGACCCGGAGCTCGGCGAGATGCTGGCCCTCAACCACCGCGTCGCCCGGCTGCCGCCGCGCCAGCGCGCCATGCTGGACTTCGCCTGGCTGCTGACCACCGAGCCGCACAAGGTCGGCGATGCCGAGCGAGCGGCGCTGCGCGGCCACGGCTGCTCCGACCAGGACATCTTCGACATCTGCGACGTGGCCGGGTTCTTCAACATGTCGAACCGGGTCGCCTCGGGCGTCGACATGATGCCGAACCGCGACTATCACGCGATGAACCGCTGATCCCCCCGGCAGGAATCATTCATGGGCCGCTTCATCCGCGCCATCCTCATCATCTTCGGCGTGCTCTTCCTGCTGCTGATCGTGGCCGCCGGCGGGCTGGCCTGGTACGCGGCCGACCGGTCGCCGCAGTTGCCGAAGGGCGACCTCGCCCTCATGCTCGACCTGCGCAGGGGCGCGCCGGACGGGGTCCCGGCCAGCGCCTTCAGCCTGAGCCGCAGCCCGCTGACGCTGCACCAGACGATCGACGCGATCGACCGCGCCGCCGCCGACCCGCGGGTCGGCGCCATCGTCGCCCGGCTGTCGGCCGACGCGGTGCCGCTGGCCTCGGCGCAGGAGCTGCGCGATGCCATCGACCGGGCGCGGCGGGCCGGCAAGCTGACCGTGGCCCATGCCGACGATCTGGGCGGCGGCGGGCCAGGCAATGTCGCGGTCTTCCTCGCCGCCGGCTTCGACCAGACCCTGATGATGCCGCAGGGCGCCGTCGGCCTGACCGGCATCTCGGTCGAGGTGCCGTTCGTGCGCGACCTCCTGGACACCGTCGGCGTCCAGCCCGAGGTCAGCAAGCGCGGCCAGTACAAATCGGCGCCCGAGACCTTCACCGAGCGCGACTTCACCCCGGCCAGCCGGGCGATGAACGAGGCCATGGCCCAGGGCCTGTACGACCAGTTGGTCGCCGGCATCGCCCAGGGCCGCGCCCTGCCGCCGGACCAGGTCAAGCGGCTGATCGACGGCGGGCCCTACACGGCAAAGGAGGCGATCGACGCCAGGCTGGTCGACAAGCTGGCCTATTGGGACGAGGTCGACGGGCTGGTCGACGCCCGCGCCGGCCGCAAGCTGACCGAGGTCAAGGCCGACGCCTATCTCGAAGCGACCGAGCCGGAGGTGAAGAAGGACCAGCCGCGGATCGCGGTGATCTACGCCACCGGCCCGATCGTCGACGAGCCGTCGGAGGGCAGCCTGCAGCGCCAGATCGTCGGCCGCGAGCTGGCCGAGACCATCGACGACGCGGTCGAGGACGACAAGATCAAGGCGATCGTTCTGCGCATCGACAGCCCCGGCGGCTCGGTGATCGCCTCCGCCCTGGTCGGTCGGTCGGTCGGGCGGGCGCGCGACGCCGGCAAGCCGATCGTGGTGTCGATGGGCGAGACCGCGGCCTCCGGCGGCTATTGGATCGCGGCCCAGGCCAAGGCGATCGTGGCCCAGCCCTCGACCCTGACCGGCTCGATCGGCATCTTCGCCGGCAAGCCGGTGCTGCAGGCGCTGTGGAAGAAGGTCGGCGTCAACTGGGGCAGCGTGCAGCGCGGCCGCAACGCCGGCATCTGGACCGTGAACGAGCCCATGGACGCCACCGAGAAGGGCCGCTTCGAGGCCGGCGTCGACGCCGGCTACGACGCCTTCGTGCAGTTGGTGGCCAAGGGCCGCGGCATGGACCCGAAAGCGGTCGACGCCGTCGCCCAGGGCCGCGTCTGGCTCGGCAGCGAAGCGGTGAAGAACGGCTTGGTGGACCGGCTGGGCGGCCTCGACGCGGCCATGGTGATCGCCCGGCAGGCGATCGGCCTCGGCCCCGACGCCAAGGTGGCGGTGGTGCGCCTGCCGCGGCCGCGCTCGGCCCTGGACACGCTGCGCCGGCTGATCTCCGGCAGCCCCTTGGGCGGGGCGGCGCTGCTCGAGGCCGGGCTGAGCCCGCTGAGCCCGATCGCGGAACGCTTCGGTGCCGTCGCCGCCGTCACCGACGGCCCGGTCGCGGCAATGCAGCCGCTGCTGCTGGGGCGCTGACGTCGTAGGTTAGGTTCGCGAACCGCGAACCTAACCTACGAGACTGCGGTGGTCCTGCACGACACCATCGTCACTTAGAGGGGCAGCTCCTGGCCGGCCTGCTCGCGGACGATGTATTCGGCGTACCAGTCCGGCCAGTTGGCGTCGTGCACGCCGCCGTTCCGCTTTTCATGCTCGCCATGCGCCGCCGCTGCCCGCCGCAACGCGGCCGCGAGCTCGCGGGACGAGGTGAAGGTGGTGTCGCCCGCCTCGACGCGCCCGGGCAGGCGGTTCGTGACCTCCTGGATCTGCCAGGGATTGCCGTCCGGGTCCTTGAACGAGGCCCAGGAGGCATAGCTGCGCCGGGTCGGCTCCGGCCCGCTGCGGCGCGCGCCGGTCGCGTCGAAATGATAGATCTCGCCGACCTCGACGCCGCGGGCGGCCAGTTCGGCCTGCGTCGCCACGATGTCGGAGACGATGAAGTATGGGGCCACGGTGTTGCCCTGGCCGAAGATCACCGAGGCCGGTGAGCCCGGCGGGGTGACCTGGATGACCCGGAAATTGTCGCCGGAGATGTCGGCGTCCAGCCGCCAGCCCAGGCCGGTGTAGAAGCCCTTGGCGCGGTCGATGTCCGAGACCGGGATGGTGACGACCTCGAGCTTCAGCTCGGGGGCCCGCACATTGGTGTTGCTCATGCCCTGCTCCCTGGGTTGCGGGAGCTCGCGGATCTGCGCGTTCTCCCTTTTAAATCGCGTCCGTTTTAATCGGACGCGATCTATATAGAGGCAACATCATACGACGCGAGGCCCCTCGTGACCCAATCCCATGACCGGGCGCTGCCGAAGCTGGCCGATTTCCTGTGCTTCGCGGTCTATTCGGCCAATCTCGCCTTCGGCCGGGCCTACAAGCCGATCATCGAGGAGCTCGGCATCACCTACACCCAGTGGATCACCATCGTCGCCCTATGGGATGACGACCACCAGACCGTCAAGAGCCTGGGCGAGAAGCTGTTCCTGGAATCGAACACGCTGACGCCGATCCTCAGGCGGCTGGAGGAGCTCGGCTATCTCCGTCGCCGGCGCGACCCCGCCGACGAGCGGCAGCTGATCGTCGGCCTGACCGAGGAGGGACGCCGTGTGCGCGAGCAGGGCGAGCAGCGCGATCTGGTCGACGCGACGGGCCTGGATGCGGCGGAGTTCACGGCGCTGCAGCAGGCCGTCGTCAAGCTGCGCAGCAGCTTGCTGAAGCACGCGAAGGGGGGCGGGGCCGACGCGGAGGAGCCGAGACGCAGAACCGGGACGCGGTGAAGCGACAGCCGGCCACTCCGGCCCTTGCCGACAGACGGTGTACGGTGCCAGTCTCGACCGCATGTGGGGGAGCCGAACGTATAGCAGCCGTCATCGACCGATCGCCATCGGTTTGGTCCTTGCGACGCTATCGGCTGTCACATCTTGCGGGCGTGTTCCGCAGTCGCCGGATCCATCGCCTGGATCAGGCGTGGAACTCATCAGCATCGAGAATGAGACGGGGCCCTTCTGTGGGCGATGCGACAGCGTCAAGGTCACCGCATACTCAGATGGGCGAGCGCTGATCGAACATTCCTACTGGACTGACCCGGAGTGCAAGGGCCTGGACTGCGGTCTGGTGACCTTGCGCTATCCACGGCAAATCACAGCCGAGCAGTTCAGGCGCTTCCGGGACCAGTTGCAGCCCTTCCGGCCAGTTGGCCGGTTGACGTTCCAAGACAAGCCACCCTGCCGGACGTTCCTGTACGATTTGGACGGTGTCCGGGTGCAGTGGCATGGTGCAGGCCCGGATGCGGATCTGGTGTTCAATTTCGGCTGTGATCCGCAAGAACGACGGGAAACCGCGAAAGCGTTGAGAGAAGCACCGGACAAACTCGGCATCCCCAAGCTCTGGATGCCGTGGGATCAGTGGATGGTCACTTCGCCCGCCTGATCTCCTGTGCGAACGGGCCCGTCTCGCCTTTCGCATCGGGCGGTTCTGAGTCGCCCGGCCACCGCCGCCTCACCCTTCGAACCGCCCGCCGATCAGGAACTCGACATTGCCCTCCGGGCCGGTGATCGGGCTTTCGGTGACGCCCAGCACCTGCCAGCCCGGGCGGGCGGCGAGCCAGGCGGCGATGCGGTCGCAGACCTCGCGGTGCAGCGTCGGGTCGCGCACCACCCCGCCCTTGCCCACCCGGTCGGGCCCGACCTCGAATTGCGGCTTGATCAGCGCCACCGCCCAAGCGCCCGGCGCGGCCAGGCCCAGCGCCGCCGGCAGCACCGTCTCCAGCCCGATGAAGCTGGCGTCGCAGACGACGATGCCGATCGGGTCCGGGATCAGCGCCCGGTCCAGGTGCCGGGCGTTGGTCCGCTCCAGCACCACCACGCGGGGATCCTGGCGCAGCGACCAGGCCAGCTGGCCGTGGCCGACATCGACAGCATAGACCTTGGCGGCGCCGCGATGCAGCAGCACGTCGGTGAAGCCGCCGGTCGAGGCGCCGACATCCAGGCCCGTCAGGCCCGCCGGGTCGATGCCGAAATGGTCCAGCCCCTTGACCAGCTTCAGCCCGCCGCGGCTGACCCAGGGATGGTCGCGGCCGCGCACCGACAGCGCCTCGGGCCGGGCCACGCCGTCGCCCGGCTTCTCGACCCGCTTCGTCCCCTCATAGACCAGCCCGGCCAGGATCAGCGCCTGGGCCCGCGCCCGGCTTTCCGCCAGGCCGCGCTCGACCAGCACCAGATCCGCCCGCGGCCGCTTCGCCATCGCTTCCCTCCGCCAAACCATCGGATGCGGTTTACACCGTTTGCGGTTCTGGGGTGAGATTCCGATCCGCCTCCGAGTCCCCAAGGGAACGATCCCGCATGCCCCCCTGCAACTTCGCCATCGTCGGCCCCGGCTGGCGCACCGAGTTCTTCCTGCGCGTCGCCCGGGCGCTGCCGGAGCGCTTCCGCATCGACGGCGTGGTGGTGCGCGACCCCGCCCGCGGCGCCGCTTTCGAGGCGCAATGGGGCCTGCCGACCTTCCGCACCACCGAGGCGCTGCTGCGGCTGACCCGGCCGCGCTTCGCCGTGGTGTCGGTGCCGCAACCGGCCGCGCCCGGGGTGATCGCCGAGCTGGCCGCCGCCGGCCTGCCGGTGCTGACCGAGACGCCGCCGGCGCCCGACCTGGACGGGCTGCTGCGGCTCAACGAGCTGGTCCGCGGCGGCGCCCGCATCCAGGTGGCGGAGCAATATTTCCTGCAGCCGACCCATGCCGCCCGGCTGGCGCTGATCGCCGCCGGCCGGATCGGCACGCCGAGCCACGCCCACATCGCGGTGGCGCATGGCTATCACGGCACCAGCCTGATCCGGCGGCATCTCGGTCTCGGTTTCGAGAACGCGACTATCCGGGCGCAGGGCTTCACCAGCCCGATCGTCGCCGGCCCGACCCGCGTCGGCCCGCCGGCCGAGGAGCGCATCGCCCAGTCCGAGCAGACCATCGCCACGCTCGATTTCGGCGGCCGCTCGGCGCTGTTCGACTTCACCAGCGACCAGTACCACCACTGGATCCGGTCGCCGCGCGTGCTGGTGCGGGGCGAGCGCGGCGAGATCAAGGATGACGAGCTGCGCTTCCTGCAGGACCACCGCACCCCGGTGACGCTGCGCCTGCTGCGCCAGGATGCCGGGCAGTATGCCGACATCCAGGGCCATCACCTCGTCGGCATCCTGGCCGGAACGGAGTGGGTCTACCGCAATCCATTCGCGGGGGCGCGGCTGAACGACGACGAGATCGCCGTCGGCGCCTGCCTGGCCGGCATGGCCCGCTATGTCGAGACGGGGGAGGAGATCTACAGCTTCGCCGAGGCGGCGCAGGACCAGTACCTGGCGTTGTCGATCGCCGCGGCGAAGGCGTCGGGCGAGGCGGTGCGGACCGAGACGCAGCCCTGGGCAACCTGACGGCACCCCGTCAGTGGAGGCTGCCCTCGCTAGCGCTGGAGCTGAAGATCGACTGCACCAGCCCGGAGAAGCGGCGCGGGTCGTAGGGCTTCGACAGGATCGGCAGGTTGCGGTAGGCGGCCGGCAGGCTTTCCCGCGGATAGCTGGTGGCCAGGATCACCGGCACGCCGCGCTGCAGCAGGATGTCGAGCGCCGGAAACGCGGCGGCCCCGCAGAGATTGATGTCGACCATGGCGCCGTCGATCGACTGGCTGCGCGCCATCTCGACCGCGCGCGAGACCGTTGTCGCCGGTCCGACCACGGTGCCGCCCCAGGTCCGGAGCGTCAGTTCGAGGTCGAGCGCCACGATCTGCTCGTCCTCGACGATCAGGATGCGGCGCCCGTGCAGGTCGACCGCGTCCTCTGCTTCACTGTAGAGCAGTCCCATTCCACCAGTCCCGGGCTCGGCCATGCGCAGGCCGTTCCTCCGGGTCCCTTCCAGTGCCGCTGCGGCGCGGCGGGCGAAATTGTCATATCATGGCCATAAACACGGGATTACGGTGCCTGTTCCCGATCGTCTCACGGTTGCGACGGAATCACGCCGCCATGCCGTGAAGGACGAAGCCGGCTTTCATCAAGAAGAAACGGGCGGTTGGTACTAGAATGCGCCCGTGAGAACGGGTGCGCGTACGGAAGGGGGCTTCGCGGACGCAATGCGCGCGTGGAAACAACTTGTGATCATCGGCCTGCTCGCCGCCGCGGCGGCGGGGGTGTGGCGCTATGCGCCGTTCCGGGCCGATGGTGCGATGGCGCCGCGCGGCGGCCCGGTCGCGGTCCCGGTCTTGCTGGCGCCGGCGCACACCGGCACGGTGACCGAGGCGATGGACGCGGTCGGCACCACCAGGGCGCGCGAGGCCGTCACCATCACCGCCAAGACCACCGGCATCGTCGACCGGATCGAATTCCAGGACGGCCAGGTCGTGCCCGCCGGCGCCCCGATCCTCCGGCTGGACAGCGACGAGCTGGTGGCCACCGTCGCCTCGGCCGAGGCCGAGCTGCGCAACGCCCGCCTGTCGCTCGACCGCGGCGAGGCCCTGTCGAAGGCCCGCAACATCCCCCAGGCCCAGGTCGACACCCTGCGCTCCGATCTCGAGGTCAAGACCGCGGCGGTGGCGGCGCAGAAGGCCCGGCTGGCGGAGCGGGTGATCACCGCCCCCTTCGCCGGCACACTGGGCATCCGCAGGGTCAGCCAGGGCGCGCTGGTGTCGCCCGGCACCGCGATCGTGACGCTGGACGACCTCAGCCGGGTCAAGGTCGACTTCAACCTGCCGGAGATGCTGCTGTCGCGCCTGGCCCCGGGCCTGACCCTGGAGGTCCACAGCGACGCCTATCCCGACCGCGCCTTCACCGCCGTCGTCACCTCGGTCGACACCCGCATCGACCCGGCCACCCGGTCGGTCACCACGGTGGCGGAGATCGACAACCGCGACGGGCTGCTGCGCCCCGGCATGTTCCTGACCGTGCGGGTGCAGTTGTCGACCGACGCCTCCGCCCTGCTGGTGCCGGAGCAGGCGCTGGTGCCGCAGGGCACCCGCCAGTTCGTCTACCTCGTGGTCGATGGCAAGGCGGTGCGGCGCGAGGTGACGCTGGGCACCCGGCTGCGCGGCCAGGTGCAGATCCTGTCCGGCCTGGCCGCCGGGGAATCGGTGGTGGTCGAGGGCACGCAGCGGCTGCGCGACGGCGTGCCGGTCCAGGTGCAGGGGGCCGGCACGGCGCCGGCGACCTGACATGGTCCTGTCCGACACCGCCATCAAGCGCCCGGTCTTCGCCGTCGTCGTCAGCCTGCTGCTGGTGGTGCTGGGCGTCTTCGCCTTCCAGCGGCTGACCGTCCGCGAATACCCCAACATCGACCCGCCGGTGGTGTCGATCAGCACCACCTATGAAGGCGCCTCGGCCCAGGTGATCGAGAGCCAGATCACGCAGGTGATCGAGGAGGGCGTGGCCGGCGTCGCCGGCATCCGCACCATGCGCTCGACCAGCCAGGAGGGGCGGTCCAGCGTCCGGCTGGAGTTCGACATCGAGCGCGATGTCGAGAGCGCAACCAACGACGTGCGCGATTCGGTCGGCCGGGTGATCGCCAGGCTGCCGGACAATGCCGACACCCCGATCATCCGCAAAGTCGATGCCGACGCCAGCCCGATCATCTACGCCACCCTGACCAGCGACGGCCGTTCCGCGATCGAGCTGAGCGACATGGCCAAGCGCTATGTCGTCGACCCGCTCTCGGCCGTCGACGGCGTTGCCCAGGTGACGATCGGCGGCGAGCGCCAGCCGTCGATGCGGGTCTGGCTGGACCGCAACGCCATGGCGGCGCGGCTGGTCACCGCGCAGGACGTCAAGGACGCGCTGGAGGCCCAGAATGTCGAGCTGCCGTCGGGCCGGGTCGAATCAAACGACCGCGAGCTGACGGTGCGCACCAACACCCGGCTGTCGACGCCGGAGGAGTTTGCCCGCATCGTGCTGCGCCGCGAGGGCGAGACCCTGGTGCGGCTGGGCGACGTCGCCCGGGTCGAGGTCGGCGCCCGCGACGACCGCAGCGGTTTCCGCGCCGACGGCAAGCCCGCCGTCGGCATCGGTATCGTCAAGCAGTCGACCGCCAACACGCTGGACGTGGCCGAGGGCGTGCGCCACGCGATGGACGCGCTGCGCCAGTCGCTGCCGCCGGATGTGCGGATCGAGATCTCTTCCGACGACAGCGTCTTCATCGACAAGTCGATCGAGGAGGTGTTCCTGGCGCTGGCCATCGCGCTGGCGCTGGTGATCGGCATCGTCTTCATCTTCCTGCGCAGCATCCGCGCCACGCTGATCCCGGCCGTCGCCGTGCCGGTCTCGATCACCGCCTCCTTCATCGTGCTGGCGGCGCTGGGCTATTCGATCAACGTCCTGACCCTGCTGGCGATGGTGCTGGCGATCGGCCTGGTGGTCGACGACGCCATCATCGTGCTGGAGAACATCAGCCGCCGGATCGAGCATGGCGAGCCGCCGCTGGTCGCCGCCTATCTCGGCTCGCGCCAGATCGGCTTCGCCGTGGTCGCCACCACCGCGGTTCTGACCGCCGTGTTCGTTCCGATCTCCTTCCTGCAGGGCAATGTCGGGCGGCTGTTCAGCGAATTCGGCATCACCGTCGCCTCCTCGGTGCTGTTCTCGGCGCTGATCGCCCTGACCCTGACGCCGGCGATGTGCAGCCGGCTGCTGCGCCCGGCCAACGAGGAGACCTGGCTGCACAAGGTGACCGAGCATGGCTTCGACCTGCTGAACCGCGGCTACAAGGCGACGCTGGGCTTCGCCCTCGCCGCGCCCCTGCTGGTCTGCGCCATCGCCGTGGCGCTCAGCCTCGGCGCCGTGGCGCTGCTGCAGGGCCTGCCGCAGGAATTCGTGCCGACCGAGGATCGCGGCCGGGTGGTGATCAGCGCCACCGGGCCGGAAGGCTCCAGCCTGGAATACACCAGCGCCCAGCTGACCCGGATCGAGACGGCGCTGGCGCCCTATGTCGAGGCGCAGGACGTCACCCGCATCCTCGCCATCCTGGCGCCGTCCTGGGGGCCGGCCGGGGTGAACCGGGTCACCGTCATCGGCCAGATGAAGCCCTGGGACGAGCGCAGCCGGTCGCAGCAGACGGTGGTGCGCGAGTTGGCGGCCAAGCTGGCCGGCATCCCCGGCATCCGCGCCGTCGCCATCAACCCGAGCGGCCTCTCCCGCGGCTCCGGCGCCCCGGTGCGCTTCGTCATCGGCGGCAACACCTATGAGGAGCTGGTCGGCTGGCGCGACCGGCTGGAAGACAAGCTGCGCAACTCCCGCGTGCTGCGCAACCTGCAGGCCGATTACGACGAGACCAAGCCGGAGCTGCGCGTCGCCATCGACCGCAACCGCGCCGCCGATCTCGGCATCTCGATCCGCGCCATCGGCGAGACGTTGGAGACCATGTTCGGGTCGGTTGCCGTCACCCGCTACGAGGATGACGGCGAGGAATACGACGTGGTGCTGCAGGCTAGGGCCGAGGACCGGCAGACGCCGCGCGACCTGTCCAACATCTTCGTCCGCGCCTCCGGCGGCACGCTGGTGCCGCTGACCAGCCTGGTGAAGCTGCAGGACGTCGCCGGGCCGGCCAGCCTGGGCCGGTTCGACCGGGTCCGCGCCATCACCTTCACCGCCAGCCTGGCCGACGGCGCCACGCTGGGCGACGCGGTGGACGAGATCCGCGCCGCCGTCGCCGAGGTGCTGCCGACCGAGGCCCGCCTGTCCTGGGACGGCGACACCCGCGAATTCCTGGAGAGCAGCGTCTCGCTCTACATCACCTTCGGCACCGCGCTGCTGATCGTGTTCCTGGTGCTGGCGGCGCAGTTCGAGAGCTTCGTCCACCCGGTCACCATCCTGCTGACCGTGCCGCTGGCGATCTTCGGCGCGCTCGGCTCGGTGGCGCTGCTCGGCATGACGGTGAACATCTACACCCAGATCGGCATGGTCATGCTGATCGGGCTGACGGCGAAGAACGCGATCCTGATCGTCGAATTCGCCAACCAGCTGCGCGACGAAGGGCTGGACGTGCTGCAGGCGGTGCACGAGGCCGCGGCGACCCGGCTGCGGCCGATCCTGATGACCTCGATCGCCACCGCGCTGGGCGCCCTGCCGCTGGCGATCGCCACCGGCGCCGGCGCCGAATCGCGCCAGGCGATCGGCGTCGTGATCTTCGGCGGCGTCATGGTCTCGACCGTCCTGTCGCTGTACCTGGTGCCGGTGCTGTACCGCGCCCTGGCCCGCTTCACCTCGCCGGCCAGCCGGACCAGCAAGGAGCTGGAGCGCCAGCTGCTGGTCCATCGCAGCGAGGGCTCGTCGCCGGCGGAGTAGGAGATTCCGCCTTCTCCGGCGAAATTTTCGCCCCGGCTGCTGCAAGTTGAGCCGCCGAGTTGTTTTGTGCCTCTCCCGCTTGCGCGAGAGGTCGGGCTCGCGCAGCGAGACCGGGTGAGGGCGGCTCGGCCGCGACACCAGGATCAGCGTTTCAGGACGGGAGGGATCATGTGCTCCCCCGCGGAAACGCTGCGCTTTCGGCGAGGCCGCCATCCCCTCACCCGGAGCCGCTTCGCGTCTCCGACCTCTCCCGCAAGCGGGAGAGGTAATCGGCTCATATGTCCACCGTCAGTGTTACCGATCATGTGTGAAGGCCGTCGCGGGACCGGCCCCACGACGTCCTGGCACACCCGTTGCAACACCCTGACCGCCGCCCAACCCGGGCGGTGTTGCGTCGGGGGACGCCCATGAAGAAGCGATGGAAACTCGCGGCCGGGATCGCCGCCGCCCTGCTGGCCGTGCCGGCCGCCGCCTATGTCGCCGCGGTGCGGCCCAACTACCCGCCCGTCCCGGTGCTGGAGGCCCCGCCGCCGCAGACTCAGGCCGAGGCCGACCGCCAGGATCTGGAGCTGCTGCGCCGGCTGCCGGAGGTCGACCGCAGCTTCGCGGAGGGCGCCCGCGAACGCTTCGACCTGCGGATCGAGGGGCTGCTGGCGGAGGTGTCGGCGACAGGCCCCGCGGGGATGGACCGGGCCCGCTTCGAGATGGCAATCACCTGCGCCGTGGCGCTGGCCGGCAACGGCCACACCTATGTCCGCGGCGCCGCCATGGGCCGGTCGCTGAACGCGCTGCCGCTGCGGCTGGTCTGGTTCGACGACGGCCTGCACGTGGTCGCCGCCCGGGCGGCGCTGGCCGACCTGCTCGGCGCGCGCGTGGCCGTGCTGGACGGCAGGACACCCGAGGATCTGGCCGGCGCGCTGCGGCCCTGCATCGGCGGCAACGACGTCCGGGCCAAGCTGCTGTCGGTCAGCCTCCTCTCCTCCCCCGCCGCGCTGCACGCCCTCGGGTTGCTGCCCGCGGCCGATGCCGCGACCCTGGCCTTCGACCTGCCGGACGGCCGGCGCGTCGAACGGCGGATCGAGGCCGATCCGCGGCCGGCGATCCGGCCGGAGGGCGAGGTGCGGTGGCCGGCCGCCGACCTGCTGCCGACCGCGCTGCCGGCGGATGACGGCCCCTGGCGGCATGTCCTAGCGGGGGTGGACGCGCCACCGCTCTACCTGCAGCACGCCGACCGCGCCTATTGGCACGACTATCCGGCACCGGACACGCTGTTCGTCGAGTTGCGCCGCATCCGCGATGAGCCCGGCGACGGTCTTGAGCTGTTCCTCGACCGGGTGCTGGCTGAGGCCGCGGAGCGCAAGCCGAAGACCGTGATCGTCGACCTGCGCGCCAACACCGGCGGCGATTACATGCTGACCGCCGTCTTCACCCGCCGGTTGCCCGAGGTCGTCGGGCCGGAAGCGCGGATCCGTGTCCTGACCGGCCCCGACACCTTCTCCGCCGCGATCTCCACCCTAGCCCGGCTGAAGCATTTCGGCGGCGACCAGGTCGCCATCATCGGCCGGCCGGTCGGGGATTTCCCGGCCTTCTGGGGCGAGGGCGGGCGGCTGACCCTGCCGCATTCGGGCATCTCCATCCGCTACGCCACCGGCTTTCACGACTGGGGCCAAGGCTGCGGCCTGACGCAGATCGGCCGCTGCTTCTGGCTGAACTACCTGTACGGCGTCGCCGGCGGCGAATTGTCGCCGACCGTGACGGTGCCCTTCACCTTCGCCGATTACCGCGCCGGCCGGGATCCCGACCTCGAGGCCACCGCGGCCGGAGGCTGATCCGGCACCTCCTCCGAGGTGAATTCGCGCCAGGATCGGTCCCGCCGCCGCGGCGGGGCTTTCCAAACCCGTCCGCTTCGTTCACAAGCGAGGTGGCCTCGTTTCACCCCGGAGCACCGTCTTGGACTATCTGAGCGCGATCATCCTCGGGGTGATCGAAGGCATCACCGAGTTTCTTCCGATCTCCTCGACCGGCCACCTGATCATCGCCGAGCACTGGCTGGGCGAGCGCTCGGACACCTTCAACATCGTCATCCAGGCCGGCGCCATCCTGGCCGTGACCATCATCTACTGGCGCCGCATCTTCGACCTGGTGCTGGGCTGGCGCCGGCCGGAGAACCGGCACTACGCGATCCGGCTGCTGCTGGCTTTCGTGATCACCGCCGTGTTGGGCCTGGTCGCCAAGAAGCTCGGCTTCACCCTGCCGGAGAACATCCTGCCGATCGCGATCGCGCTGGTGGTCGGCGGCTTCTGGATGATCTGGGCCGAGCGGCAGGCGGCCAAGCTGCCCGACAGCGTCAAGATCACTTGGCTGGTGGCCATCGTGGTCGGCCTGGCTCAGATCGTGGCCGGCATCTTCCCGGGCACCTCGCGCTCGGCCGCCACCATCTTCGCCGCCATGCTGGTGGGCGCCAGCAACCGCGCCGCGGCGACCGAATTCGCTTTCCTGGTCGGCATCCCGACCATGTACGCGGCGAGCGCCTATGAGCTGTACGGCCAGTTCAAGGAGGGCGGCGCGCATGAGGATTGGGGCGCGCTGGGCGTCGCCTTCGTGGTCTCGACCGTCACCGCCTTCATCGCGGTGAAGTGGCTGCTGGGCTACATCCAGACCCACCGCTTCACCGCCTTCGCGATCTACCGGATCATCTTCGGCGCACTGCTGCTGGGCGCTGTGGCGCTGGGCTGGATCGCCTGACGAGCCGGCCCCTGACTTGCTAAGCCGCCTGACGGCCGGTCAGCGGTCGTTCTCGTGTCCCGGCCGATAGTAGTAGTACGGATTTCGGGAAGCGCCGCGGTTCGACGAACCGCGATCGTAGCGGCGGTTGTCGCCATCGTTGCGACGGACATAGCGATTCCGGTCGCCATTGCGCCAGCCATTGTCGCCGTCGTTGCGACGGACGTAATGGCTCCGGTCGCCATCGCGCCAGCCGTCGTCGCGGCGGCTGTAGGACCGCCGGTAGGAGCGCCGGTCGTTGTCGTAGTACGAGCGGCGGCTGCTGTAGTACCGCGGAGAGCTGTAGCCTCGCGAGTAATAGCCGCCGGGATAGCCGTAGCTCGGCCGGGAATAGCCGGTGCCGTAGCCATAGTCGTTATAGGCGTAGCTGTCGCCGTATCCGTCGTACCCGTAGTCTCCCGGATAGGCGACGCAGGCACCCAGGCTGGCCGCAGTCGCCAGGGCACCCACCAGGAAAAACCGACGCAGACCGGTCGGGGACATGAGCTGATACTCCTTAAGGCCGCGGGCCGCTTCCCTCAACCCGCGGCTGGGTAAGACATGGGCGGCCGGCGGCTAGCGCCGGTTGCCGCCTCGAGCATCGTCGTCGTAAGTGCTGTAGCCGACGCCATAGCCGTAGCGTGGATAGCCGTAGTACCGGGGATAGCCGGAGTACCGCGGGGCCCTGTAGTAGTTTGGATAGCTGTAGGCTCGCGGATAGCTGTAGGCCCGAGGATAACTGTAGTACCTCGGGGCGCTGTAGGTCGGCGGCGGCGCATAGGCATAGTCGTCATAGCCATAGGTGCTGTAGCCGGCATAGCCCACCGGATAGGCGTAGCAGCCGCCGAGGCCAGCCGCGGCTGCGGCCAGGGTACCGGCCTGTACCAGCCGGCGCAGACGGGTCCGAGTCATGACCTGACACTCCATCAGGCCGCGGGCTGTCGCCGCGATGGCGTCGCGGCGTCCCCCCGCGGCGTGACGAATCAACGCAGCGCGGCCCGTCCGGTTCCGTCGCAGGCGGAAGGCCGGCCATGCCCGCGGCGAACATACCGACGTCACATTGTGCTGCTACGGAACAGGGGTTTTATCGGTCGAATCCAGGTTTTACAGGGACTTGCGCCGGCCGTTTGAGCGGGCCGTCAGGAATTATTCTTCCAGTTTTCATCTTCGGCCGGCCGCGCCGACCCGCGACCCGTTTCACGCGAAGGGAAGCCATGACGACCTGCATCGCCGCCGATTTCGTGCTGTAGCGCCGGCCGTCACGGCGGGTGGCGCATTCGCCCGCCGATCTTCCCTACCCCCGGATGCGGAACTGCAGCCGGCGCCAGCTGTCCTTCGGCAGCGGCGCGTCGGCGCGCCGGTCCCAGACGGCCAGCC
This sequence comes from Inquilinus sp. YAF38, assembly GCF_052113205.1. Classification (NCBI taxonomy): domain Bacteria; kingdom Pseudomonadati; phylum Pseudomonadota; class Alphaproteobacteria; order Rhodospirillales; family Rhodospirillaceae; genus Inquilinus; species Inquilinus sp. YAF38. The sequence goes on from NZ_JBFRCU010000013.1 coordinate 64,201, forward strand.
CGGCGGGCGGCGCGGCGCCGTCGTCCAGCACCGGGCCGAGGAACACGGTGGCGAGCGGCGCGCCCGCTTCCCAGGCGGCCTCGGCGGCCTCCAGTTGCACCTCCAGCCGCTCGATCCGAACACCGTCCTCGATCCGGCCCTCGCGCAGCGGCGGGTCGTCGGCCGCGACCCGCAGCGTCAGATGGAGCGGCAGCTTCGGCCAGGCCGCGGCCAGCCGGTCGAGCGCCCGGCGCAGCGAGTCGGGGCCGGCGCTCTCCGGCGCGGTGCCGCGCGGCCGGCTGAGCAATTCGACCCCGCCCGGGGCCGCATCCTCCATCCGCGCCCAGAGCGGCCCGGCATGGTCGAGCAGCAGCAGGTCGACCGGGCCGCGGCAGCGCTTCTCGTCGTCCTCCTCGACCAGCCGGCCCAGCCGCTCGGCCGCCAGTTCCGGATACCGGCCGTCGCGCAGGGTGGAGACCGCCCCCTCCCAGCCCAGCGCCTCCGCGATCACGACGGCGTCGGAGGAGGCCAGCGTGTCGTCCCAAGGCTCGGGCGGCGGGCCGGCCAGCGCGGCGCCCAGCCGCCAGCCGGTGCTCTCCTGCCGCAGCGCCGACAGCGCCAGGCCGCGGCCGAGCAGCAGATGGTGCAGGATCGCGCGGTAGGCCGCGTCCTCCGCCATGCCGATCGGGCGGTCGCGCCAGGCGGCCTCGTCGCGGGCGAAGCCGGGGGCGCCAGCATCGACCGAAAGCGCCGCCATGCGGTCGCCGATCCGACCGGCGACCCGGCAGGCGAATTCGGCGAAGCGCCAGGCCGTGTCGCGCGCGGTCCAGCCGCCGCGGATGCGGATGTCGCGCGGCAGCCGGGCCGGCGCCAGCATCGGCCAGGGGCTTAGCCCGGCCTCGCCCATCGCATCGACCCGGCGATCAAGCCCGGCCAGCGCCGCAGGGTCGAGCTTGCCGCGGCCCTCCGGCTGCAGCGCCGCCCAGTCGAGCGCAAAGCGGCCGGCCACGGCGCCCATCTCGGCGGCCAGGCGCAGCGCCTCGGCTTCCTGTCGCGGCGTCGCCGGTGCGCCGAGATCGGCACCCCAGGCCGGCGTGGCTCGCGGTGCCAGCTCTAGCGCGTCTCCCCGCCCTCCGGCCCCCAGAAGATCACCCATGTCGCAAAATCATCGCTGAACTCCTCGAACCGATGCTCCATATGGGCCGGAACGAAGATCACGTCACCCGGCCCGAACGGTTTGCGCTCGCCGTCGCGGAAGAATGTGCCGGTGCCGCGCCAGACCACATAGAGCTCGTCGCGCCTGTGCGGCTCCTGCGGATCGGTGCCGCGCGGGGCGTACAGCCCGGTCTCCATGGTGCCGTGCTGCAGCCGGTCGAGGAACTGCTCGGCCGGCAAAGCGGGAAAAAGAGCCTCGGTCCCGGCCACCGTGACCAGCCAATCCTGTTCGGCGCTCATGGCGCTTCTCCTTCTGTCCCTGGTCCGGGAACGGTAGGCCCGCCGGCCCCGCCCGGCGACCGGAACCTTGTCTCGCGACAAGCTGCGGCTTTTCTCCGCCGCCGATTCGGGGCTATCTCGCGGGCAGCCCCGACCGGAGTGCAGAATGACTGAGTTCGACCCGACCGATCCCGCCGCCTACCCGCATTGGGCGGAGGAGCGCGTGCGCTACTCCGACACCGACGCGCTGGGCCATGTGAACAACAACGCGTACGGCGTCTATTTCGAGACGGCGCGGCTGCATTTCTTCCGCGATGCCGGCATCCATCTGGGCAAGAGCCGCGGCGCCGTGGTGGTCCGCATCACCATGAACTTCCTGCGCGAGCTGACCTGGCCGAACGACGTGCGCATCGGCACCCGGATGGTGAAGCTGGGCGGCAAGTCCTTCACCTACGCCCAGGCGCTGTTCGTCGGCGACCGCTGCCACGCGACGGCGGAGACGGTGAGCGCGATGTTCGACCTGGAGACGCGCCAGTCCTTCCCGATCCCGGAGGAGCTGCGCACCCGCTTCGCGCCGGAGCTTTAGGCCTCCTCGGCTGGCCGTGTCTCCGGCATCGTCAGCGTGATCAGCACCAGCCCGGCGGCGGCGACAGCCGCCAGGGTGGTGAAGGCGGCGTAGCTGCCGAACGCATCGGCCACGAGCCCGGCCAGGATGGTGCTGATCGCGGCGCCGATGCCCATGGCGCAGCCGACCAGCCCCTGGGCCAGGTTGAAATGGCCGCTGCCGCGGGCGAGATCGGCCACGGTCAGTGGCACCAGCACGCCGAGCACCGTCGCCGACACACCGTCCAGCACCTGGAACAGCACCAGCAACTGCGGCTCGCCGGTCAGCGAGAACAGGAAGGCGCGGACCGCCAGCGCCACGAAGCCGAGGATCAGGAACGGCCGCCGGCCCCAGCGCTGCGCCGCCCGGCCGATCCAGGGCGACAGGACCGTGACGGTCAACTGCGGCACGATCACCGCGGCGGCGACCATCAGCGTCGCCGCCTGGCTCGACCGCAGGGTCACCATGCTGGCGGCGAGCGGCAGCATCGCCGCATTCGCCAGGTGGAACATGGCGATGCAGCCGGCGAAGATCATCAGCGTGCGGTTGCGCGCCAGCACGGCGAGGCCGGCCAGCGAAGACTGCAGCCCCTTCCCTTCCCGCCGCGGCGCCGCCGGGGCCGCCCGGATCTCGCCGGGCCGGATTCGGGTCAGGGCGAACAGCGCCGGCGCCACCAGCGCCGCGGCCAGGAAGAACACCGCCTGGCTCGACAGATACTGACCGCACAGCCCCATCACCGCGGCGGCGATGCCGGTGCCGGCCGAGGCGAAGGCGGCATTGCGGCCCAGGCGCTCGCCCATTCCGGCCGGGCCGGCCAGGCCGAGGCTGAGCGAGACGATGGCGAAGCTGACGATGCAGCTGGCCGCCGCGTGCAGCACGCGCGACGCCAGCACGACCGGGAAGATCGGCCAGGCGGCGAAGGCGAAGGCGGCGATGCCGATCGCGGTCAGCGCCACGGCGGCCGTCGCCCGCACCGACCGCACGCTGTCGACGAAGGCCCCGAGCGGCACCTGCCCGACCAGCCCGACCAGCCCGCTGACGGTGAGCACCAGGCCGATATCGACCTGGGTCCAGCGCTGCGTCGTCAGGAACACCGCGACGAAGGCGCCGAACCCGGTCTGCACATCGGCGACGAAGAACACGAACCAGTCGAGCCCGCGGCGGCTGCCGCGAGACGGCTGCGGCACAGTCGCGTCGACCGGAGCCGTGGCCCCGGCTGCGTCCTTCCGGTCGAAACCGCCGTTTCCCGCCATCGGCCCGGCTAGGGCTTCGGCGCCGGTGCGTTGGCGTCCGGCGCGGCTGCGGGAGCGGGGGCGGCCTGGGCCGGGGCGGGAGCGGAGGACGGCGAGCCCGGCGCGTCCGGTGCGGCCGGGGCCGGCGCGGTGTCCGCCCGGCCGACCACGACCACCGGCTCGTCCCGCTTGTAGGCCGGCGCGCCGCGCAGCTGGGCCTCGGTCAGGTCGGTGACGATGGTGTCCATGCTGCCGTCCTTGGGGAAGTGCAGCACCCGCCAGTCGACCGCGATCTGGCGCGAGCCGACGCCGAGGAACCCGCCGAAATCGACGATGGCGGCCCGCGTCATTCCGGCGCGGTCGACCACCACGTCCACGACCCGGCCGAGATCGTCGCCCGAGGCGCTGCGCACCGATTTGCCGAGCAGCGTGCCGGCCGCGCCGCCATCGATCACCACCGCCGGCGTCTCCGAGGCCTGCCGCTGGTCGGGCGCCGGGGCTGCGGGCGCAGCCGGAGCCTCGGCGGCGGCAGGCGGCGTTTCAGGCTTGGCCGGCTGAGCCTCCTGGGCGCGGGAGGTGCCGGCCACCGCGACGACGGCGAGCACGGCCGGGAGGAGAATGCGCATCGCGGAACCTGCCATTGTTGTGGACCTGATCTGGGGCGCTTGCCGTCGATGACAACCGCTTCGTCCGGATCAACCCGCGACGGGCCCGCCCGTTCTTGCCGCATCTGCGAAATAGCGCTAGGACAGGGCCGACTTTTCGCCCCCTCATAAGGATGGCACGCTATGGCGCGCAACAAGATCGCCCTCATCGGCGCCGGGCAAATCGGCGGCACCCTCGCCCTTCTCGCCGGCCTCAAGGAGCTCGGCGACATCGTCCTGTTCGACGTGGTCGACGGCGTGCCGCAGGGCAAGGCGCTCGACATCGCCCAGGCCTCGGCGGTCGAGGGCTTCGACGCCGTGCTGAAGGGCGGCAGCGACTATTCCGCGATCGAGGGCGCCGACGTCGTCATCGTCACCGCCGGCGTGCCGCGCAAGCCGGGCATGAGCCGCGACGACCTGATCGGCATCAACACCAAGGTGATGCAGGCGGTCGGCGCCGGCATCAAGCAATACGCCCCGAACGCCTTCGTGATCTGCATCACCAACCCGCTGGACGCCATGGTCGGCGTGCTGCGCGAGGTCTCCGGCCTGAAGCCGGAGAAGGTGGTCGGCATGGCCGGCGTGCTCGACTCGGCCCGCTTCCGCTACTTCCTGGCCGAGGAGTTCAACGTCTCGGTCGAGGACGTCACCGCCTTCGTGCTGGGCGGCCATGGCGACACCATGGTGCCGCTGGCCCGCTACTCCACCGTTGCCGGCATCCCGCTGCCGGACTTGGTGAAGATGGGCTGGACCACGCAGGAGAAGCTGGACCAGATCATCCAGCGCACCCGCGACGGCGGCGCCGAGATCGTCGGCCTGCTGAAGACCGGCAGCGCCTTCTACGCCCCCGCCTCCTCCGCCATCGCCATGGCTGAGAGCTATCTGCGCGACAAAAAGCGCGTGCTGCCCTGCGCCGCCTACCTGACCGGCCAGTACGGCGTCAGCGACTTCTACATCGGCGTGCCGGTGGTGATCGGCGCCGGCGGCGTGGAGCGGATCGTCGAGGTCCAGTTCAACGCCGACGAGAAGGCCGCCTTCGACAAGTCGGTCGCCGCGGTGAAGGGCTTGGTCGAGACCACCAAGAAACTGATGGAATCGGCTGTCTGAGCCGTCCGTTCCATTCAACTCACTGTCATTGCCGGGCTTGACCCGGCAATCCAGACGCTGTCGACATTTTCTGGATGCCCGGGTCAAGCCCGGGCATGACAGTTTTTGAGGCCCGCCTGCCGATTTCTGCCGCAATCGCGTTGCAGCTTCCAGGGTGGCGCCACCCCTCGCCTCCGCCGCCCTGGATGGCTAGAGTGCGCACCCCATGGAACGACCGAGGATGCCCATGACCCGTCTGATCCTGGCCGCCGCCGGCCTATCCGTCCTGGCCCTCGCCGCCTGCGGCAGCGACAACACCGTGCCGATCGACCGCCCGATCATGCAGGGCGAGCCGGCGCCGCCCGCGGTTCCGGCCGAGGCGATCCAGCGCCGGCCGCTGTCGGCCCCGCCCTCCTCGCTGACCGGACAGCAGGACCAGACGCAGCCGGCGCCGGCCCAGTAGGCTTTACGGCACGGCCATGTTGTCGAGCAGACGCGTGGCGCCGAGCCGGACCGCGGCGATCAGCCGCCGCGGCCGGCCGGGCGCCGGCTCGGCCAGCGTCTCGGCGTCGCGCAGCACCAGATAATCGACCGCGTCGAAGCCGGCGTCGCGCAGCCGGTCCGGCCCCGCGGCCAGCAACGCCGGATCGGCGGCGATCTCCGCCATGATCCGGTTCAGCCGCCGCGCCACCGCCAGTTGCGCCTCGCCGAGATAGGCGTTGCGCGACGACAGGGCCAGGCCGTCGCGGTCGCGCACCGTCGGCACGCCCAGGATCTCGCAGGGCAGGTCCAGGTCGCGCACCAGCCGGCGCACCAGCAGCAGCTGCTGATAGTCCTTCTCGCCGAAGGCGGCGAGGTCCGGCGCCGCCTGGATCAGCAGCTTCGCCACCACCGTCGCCACCCCGGCGAAATGGCCGGGCCGCACCGCCGCCTCGAGATCGGCGACGATCGGGCCGCTGGGTACGATCGAGAAGGCGAAGCCCTCCGGGTAAATCTCGTCGACCGTCGGCAGATAGGCCAGGTCGGCGCCGATCGAGGCCAGCTTGGCCAGGTCCTCGGCCTCGCGCCGCGGATAGCGGCTGAAATCCTCCTTCGGGCCGAACTGGGCCGGGTTGACGAAGATGCTGAACAGCACCCGGGCGGCCCCGGCCTTCCGCAGGGCCGCGGCCAGCTCCAGATGGCCCTGGTGCAGCGCGCCCATGGTCGGCACCAGGCCGATGCGGTCGCCGGCCCGGCGCCAGCCGGCCACGGCGGCGCGCAGCTCGGCCGCGGTCCGGGCGATCACGGGATTGGCGGGATCGGTCATGACGGCTTCTTCTCGGCGAAGACATGCTCGGGGCCCGGGAAGCGCCGGGCGCGGACATCGGCGGCGAAGCCCGTCGCCGCCTCGGTGATCACGGCTTCGAGGTCGGCATAGCGGCGGACAAAGCGCGGCGTCGCGGCGCCGGTCAGGCCCAGCAGGTCGTCGGTCACCAGCACCTGGCCGTCGCAGGCGGCAGAGGCGCCGATGCCGATGGTCGGGATCGGCACCTCCTCCGTGATCCGGCGGGCCAGCGGCTCGACCGTGCCCTCGATCACCAGCGAGAAGGCGCCGGCCGCGGCAATGGCCTTGGCGGCCGAGAGGATGCGCGCCGCCTCCCCCGCCGACCGGCCGCGGGCGTTGTAGCCGCCCAGCACGTTGACCGATTGCGGCAGCAGGCCGACATGGCCCATCACCGGAATGCCGCGGGCGGTGAGGAAGGCTACCGTCTCCGCCATCTCCTCGCCGCCCTCCAGCTTCACCGCCGAGGCGCCCTCGGCCATCAGCCGGGCGGAGGCGGCGAAGGCGTCGCGCGGCGAGGCCTGGTAGCTGCCGAAGGGCAGGTCGGTGACGATCGCGGCCCGGGCCGAGCCGCGGCGGACCGCGGCGGTGTGCAGCGCCATCATCTCGAGCGTGACGCCGACCGTACTGTCCAACCCGTGCACCACCATGCCCAGGCTGTCGCCGACCAAGAGCGCGTCGACATGCGGGTCCAGCAGCCGGGCCACCGGCGTGGTGTAGGCGGTCAGCACCACGATCGGCTCCTGCCCCTTGCGGGCGCGGAGCTGCGGGATCGTGATGCGCCGGATCGGCGCGGAAACGCTCACCTCGGTGCACTCCCACTCTTCGGGATCTGTCGTCCCGGACCGGGATGCTGCAGTGCAAAATGCGTCGAGGCAAGCCGGATGTCATGGCGTGAAAAAGCGACGGGCGGCCGAAGCCGCCCGCCGGAGCCCGCAGACCGGCAGAACGTCAGGCCGCGGCAGCCTCGCGGCTGGCACCATCCGGCTCCGGCCCCTTGCCGAAGCCGACCGCCAACCGGTTCCAGCTGTTGATCGAGCATACGGCCAGCGTCAGGTCGACCAGCTCTCGATCGCTGAACTGCGCCTTCGCCGCTTCATAGATTGCATCCGGCACCTGCCGTGCGTCGGCGACGCAGGTCAGCACTTCGGCCCAGGCCAGCGCCGCCTGCTCACGGGCGCTGAACAGGCCGTGCGCCTCACGCCAACCCGCCAGGCAATCGAGCCGCTGCTGGCTCTCCCCGGCCTCGCGCAGGCTCTTGGCGTGCATGTCGAGGCAGAAGGCGCAGCCGTTGATCTGCGACACGCGCAGGTCGACCAGCAGCAGCAGGGACTTCGGCAGGCCACAGCTCTCCAGATAGACGTGCACGCCGTACTGCGCCTTCAGGGCGCCGGGGGCCGTGGCGGCCCAATCGAGACGCATGGACATGTCGAAAGATCCCCTGTTTGGTGAGCGGAACCGGTTGTCGGCCCTCAGGCTGCGGCGGCCTTCCGGCTCTGCTCGTCCGGCTCCGGCCCCCGGGCAAAGCCCACGGCCAGGCGGTTCCAGCTGTTGATCGAGCCGATGGCGAGGGTCAGGTCGACCAGCTCGCGATCGCTGAACTGGGCCTTCACCTCATCATAGATCGCGTCAGGCACCTGGCGGGTGTCGGCCACCAGAGTCAGCGCCTCGGCCCATGCCAGCGCCGCCCGCTCGCGGGCGCTGAACAGGCCGTGCGCCTCGCGCCAGCCGGCCACGGCGTCCAGCCGTTGCTGGCCCTCGCCGTCCTTGCGCAGGGCCTTGGCGTGCATGTCGAGGCAATAGGCGCAGCCGTTGATCTGCGAGACGCGCAGGAACACCAGCTCCTGCAGGGTCATCGGCAGGCCGCAGCCCTCCAGATAGATGTGCACGCCGTACTGGGCCTTGATGGCACCGGGGGCGACGGTGGCGTAGTCGAGACGAGTGGACATGGGTCGAACCTTCCAGTCTTGAGATCGGAACCGCCCGTCGGGGCGGTTTCGACATCAAGACGAGATGGCCTTCGCGGATGTGACAGGCCCGGCCGATAAATCGTCAGGCGACCGTCGGTATCGCCCGGCCGAAGCCGTTTTGCCCGGCCCAGGCCTCGATCGCCCGGGCGGCGGACAGCACCGCATGGTCACCGCGGCGGCGGCCGATGATCTGCAGGCCGAAGGGCAGGCCGGCCTCGTCACGGCCGAAGGGCAGCGCCACCGAGGGCAGGCCGGCCATGGTCGGACCATAGGCCAGCGCCAGCCAGTGGAAGTAGCTGGACAGGACGGCGCCGTCGATCGTGGCCGGGTACCAGTCCTGCCACGGGAATGGCGGGTGGCCGGCCACCGGGCAGATCACCACGTCGACTTCGGACAGGAAGGCGTCGGCGTCGCGCACCACCCGGGTCTGCACCGTCAGCGCGCTGGCCACGTCGGCGAGGCCAAGCTTCAGCCCGGCGGCGACATTGGCGGTGACGTTCGGACCGACCTTGTCCGGCGTCGCCTCGACCTTCTCGCGATGGCCGGCGACGAAGCCGACGGCGCGCAACGTGGCGAAGGCCTCGTCCACACCATTCATATCCACGGCGAAATCGACGCTGCCGCCGACCGCCGGCTCCAGCGCCTGCCGGGCGGCGCGGAAGCTGCGGCGGACGCGGCTGTCGACCGGGGCGAAGCCGAGATCCTCGGTGAAGGCGACGGTCAGGCCGCCGAGATCGACCGCAGCGAGCGCGCAGAAGGGCTCGCCCTCGACCCCGAGCGACAGTGGGTCGCGCGGATCGTGCCCGACCATGGCGGACAGCATCAGCGCCGCGTCCGCCACCGTGCGCGCCATCGGCCCGTCGACCGACAGCGGCGACCAGCCATGGCCGCGGGTCTCGGTCGGGATCAGGCCCGGCGTCGGGCGGAAGCCGACGATGCCGCAATAGGCGGCCGGGGTGCGCAGGCTGCCGGCGAGGTCGGAGCCAGTGGCCAGCGGGACCATGCCGCAGGCCAGCGCCACCGCCGAGCCGCCGGAGGAGCCGGCACAGGTCAGGTCATGGTCGAACGGGTTGCGGGTCGGGCCGAACACCTGGTTGCGGGTGTTGGCGCCGGCGCCGAATTCCGGCGTGTTGGTCTTGGCCAGCACGATCGCGCCGGCCTGACGCAGCACCGCCACCACCCGCTCATCCGCTGCCGGCACGTTGTCGGCGAACAGCGGCGAGCCATAGGCGGTCAGCAGCCCCTCGGTGTCGCTGAGGTCCTTCACCCCGATCGGCAGCCCATGCAGCGGTCCCAGCGCGTCGCCGCGGCGCACCGCGGCCTCGGCCGCCCGCGCCTCGGCCCGGGCCCGGTCATACGCCTTGGCGGTGATGGCGTTGACCGCCGGGTCCGCTGCCTCGATCCGGGCGATGCAGCTTTCGACCAGATCGACCGGCGAGACCTCCCCCGCCCCGATCAGGCGCCGCAGCTCCACCGCCTCGAGATCGCACAGCTCCGCCATGACCGCCTCTTGCTTCCGGATTCTTGTCCGGCAAATCTGCGGGGCCGCGGCGGACAGCGTCAACCGCGATCGGCGGCCACCAGATCCGAGTAGTCCGGGTGGCGCTCGATGAAGGCGGCGATGAACGGGCACAGCGGCCGGATGGTCAGCCCAGCGGCGCGGATCAGGTCCAGCGTGCCGCGCGCCAGGGCCGTGCCGACGCCGCGGCCAGACAGGGCCTGCGGCACCTCGGTGTGGGTCAACGCGATCACATCGCCCTCGCGCCGGTATTCGACGAAGGCGGTGACGCCCTCGACCAGCATCTCATAGCGGTTCAGCGCCGGATTGTTGGCCACCTCGGCCATGGGTCCCTCCTGCGGATTCGTTGCCTCAGTTTAACGCGACAACACGGCCATTGACTCCATCGTGAATGAGAACAAATTAGCAACATGAACAGAGCCATGACCCTCGACGCCAAGCTGGAGATCCTGGCGGATGCCGCGAAATACGATGTGTCCTGCGCCTCCTCCGGCGCCACCGCCCGCGATTCGCGCGACGGCAAGGGGCTTGGCTCCACCAACGGCCGCGGCATCTGCCACTCCTACACGCCGGACGGGCGCTGCGTGTCGCTGTTGAAGATCCTGCTGACCAATTTCTGCCAGTACGACTGCGCCTACTGCATCAACCGGCGGACCAGCAATGTCCGCCGTGCCCGGTTTACCGTCGACGAGGTGGTGCGGCTGACCATCGGCTTCTACCGGCGCAACTACATCGAAGGACTGTTCCTGTCCTCCGGCATCGTCCGCTCCGCCGACCACACCATGGAGCAGCTGGTGGAGGTGGCGCGCCGGCTGCGGCAGGAGCACGGCTTCCGCGGCTACATCCATCTGAAGACGATCCCGGAGGCCAGCCCCGAGCTGCTGGCAGCGGCCGGCCGCTACGCCGACCGGCTGTCGATCAACATCGAGCTGCCGACCGAGGACGGGCTGACCCGGCTGGCGCCGGAGAAGCGCAGCCGCACCATCCGCGGCGCCATGGGCCGGCTGCGGCTGGGCATCGACGAGTCGGAGGCGGAGCCGAAGGCGCCCCGCTTCTCCCCCGCCGGGCAGAGCACGCAGCTGATCGTCGGCGCCGACGGGGCCGATGACGGCGCCATCCTGGGCACTGTCGCCGGCCTCTATGCCGGCTACCGGCTGAAGCGGGTCTACTACTCCGCCTTCAGCCCGATCCCGGAGGCGAGCCAAGCCCTCCCGGCCAAGGCGCCGCCGCTGCAGCGCGAGCACCGGCTGTACCAGGCCGACTGGCTGATGCGCTTCTACGGCTTCGCGGCGGAGGAGATCCTGGCCGGCGCCCCGGACGGCATGCTGGACCTGGCGGTCGACCCCAAGCTGGCCTGGGCGCTGCGCCACCGCGACCGCTTCCCGCTCGACGTCAACCGGGCCGAGCGCGGCCTGCTGCTGCGCGTGCCCGGCCTGGGCACGCGGACGGTGGACCGGATCGTCGAGGCGCGCCGGTTCCACGCGCTGCGCCTGGCCGACCTGGCGCGGCTGACCGGCGGCCTGAAGCGCGCCTTGCCCTTCATCGTCACGGCCGACCACCGCCCCACCCGCCTGCTGGACCGGGCCGATCTGCGCGTCCGGCTGGCGCCTCCGCCCACCCAGCTGTCGCTGTTCGCGTGATGCGCACGGTCCGGATCGAGCGTCCCGACGATCTCGACGCCTTCCGCCGGGCGGCGCGTAGCCTGATCGCCGTCGGCGCAGAGCCGGAGACCGTGTCCTGGCAGGAGGGGGAGGAGAGCGCCCTGCCCTTCGGCGACCCAGCCCCGGACAATGCCGCGGCCCCGCCGCTGAGCGTGCCGAAGCGGTTCCATGAGCTGGCGGAACCGGTGATCTGCCATCGCGACCCGGAACGCTTCGCCCTGCTCTACACCGCGTTGTGGCAGTTGGGCCACGGCCATCGCACGCTGCTGCAGGACCCCACTCACCCGCTGGTCCGGCGGCTGGAGCGGATGGCTGGCGCGGTCGACCGTGACGAGCACCGGATGACCGCCTTCCTGCGTTTCCGCCGGATCGAGGCGGACGGCGCCGAGCGCTTCGTCGCCTGGTTCGAGCCGGAGCACCACATCCTGCGCCGGGCGGCGCACTTTTTCATCGGCCGGTTCGCAGCGATGCGCTGGTCGATCCTGACGCCGGACGGGTCGCTGCACTGGGACGACGGGACGCTCGACATCGGCCCCGGCATGCGGCGCGAGGATGCGCCGGACGAGGATGCGCTGGAGGAGGCCTGGCGCCGCTATTACGCCGCCACCTTCAATCCGGCGCGGGCCAACCCGGCGATGCTGCGGGCGGAGATGCCGAAGCGCTACTGGCGCAACCTGCCGGAAGCCGGGCTGATTCCCAAGCTGCTGGACGGCGCGCCGGCCCGCACCCGGGCGATGATCGCGGCGACAGCCGAGCCCCCGCGCAAGGCGATACCGGCGCCGGGGCTGCACGAGCCCGGCCCCGCCGGCACCCTCGCCGGGCTGGCGTCGGAGATCGCCGCCTGCCGGCGCTGCCCGCTGCACGGCCCGGCAACTCAGCCGGTCCTGGGCGAGGGGCCACCGGACGCACCGGTCGTCTTCCTCGGCGAGCAGCCCGGGGACCAGGAGGACCTCACGGGCCGGGTCTTCGTCGGCCCGGCGGGCCAGGTGTTCGACCGGGCCCTGGCCGAGGCCGGGATCGACCGCGACCGCATCTACGTCACCAATGCGGTGAAGCACTTCAAATACGAGGTGCGCGGCAAGCGCCGCATCCATCAGCGGCCGAACAGCGGCGAGGTCGAAGCCTGCCGCTGGTGGGTGGAGCGGGAGCTGGCGCTGCTGCGGCCGCGCCTGGCGGTGGCGCTGGGGGCGACCGCGGCGCGGTCGCTGTCCGGCCATGCCGGGCCGCTGTCGGCGCTGCGCGGTCGGCCGCTGCGCTTCCGCGACGACCTGCCGGGGCTGGTCACGATCCACCCATCCTATCTGCTGCGCCTGCCCGACCCGGCCGCGCAGGAGGCGGAGCACCGGCGTTTCGTGGCGGAGCTGCGCCAGGCAGCGGCGCTGGTGCCGGAGATCCGCCGGGGCTGACCGGCGGATTCGACAAAAAGGGTACACAAATGTTCCAAGGCATGATCCAACTTTGCGCTTGGACAGGGAATCGCCCCGGCGATCCGGATCGCCTGCCATGCCCGCACGGGCTGCGTCCGATCCGCGCCTGACGGCGGTCAGAGAGAGATTCGGACAGGATGTTCATCGCACTTCTGAAATCGATCGTCCGGGACGGCAGCCTGCGGGTGGTCGACGCCGCCGGCCGTACGCATGCCATCGGCGACAGCTCTCCGCCCCGCGCGGTGATCCGGCTGAAGTCCCCGCGGCTGGCCTATACGCTGATGCGCAATCCCGGGCTGGCGCTGGGTGAGGCCTATATGGACGGCCAGCTGACCGTCGAGGAGGGTTCGCTCTACGACTTCCTGGCGGTGGTGGCGAAGAACCTGAAGGTCGACCGCCATGGCTGGCTGGCGCTGATCGCGCGGGTGACCCGCGGGCTGAAGCAGTACAACCCGGTCGGCAAGGCGCAGCAGAACGTCGCCCATCACTACGACCTTTCGGCCCAGCTGTACGACCTGTTCCTGGACGCCGACCGCCAGTATTCCTGCGCCTATTTCGCCAACCCCGGGGACAGCCTGGAGACGGCGCAGCTGAACAAGAAGCGGCACATCGCCGCCAAGCTGCTGTTCGACCGGCCGGGGCTGAAGACGCTGGATATCGGCTCCGGCTGGGGGGGCTTGGGCCTCTACCTCGCCCGCGAGGCCGGGGCCGACGTCACCGGCGTGACCCTGAGCACCGAGCAGCACAAGCTGAGCACGGCGCGGGCGGAAGCGGCCGGGCTGGCCGACCGGGCGAAGTTCCACCTGCGCGACTACCGGCAGGAGGCCGGGCCCTATCAGCGCATCGTCTCGGTCGGCATGTTCGAGCATGTCGGCAAGCGCAACTACGCCGAGTTCTTCGCCAAGCTGCATGGCCTCCTGGCCGATGACGGCGTCGCCCTGATCCACAGCATCGGCTATTCCGACACGCCGGGCCCGATCAACCCGTTCATCCGCAAATACATCTTCCCGGGCGCCGACCTGCCGACCCTGTCGGAGCTGGCGACGATGGCGGAGCGCGTCGGTCTCTATGTCACCGATGTCGAGGTGCTGCGCATCCACTATGCCGAGACGCTGCGGCACTGGCGCGAGCGCTTCATGGCCCGCCGGGCCGATGCCGCGAAGCTGTACGATGAGCGCTTCTGCCGGATGTGGGAGTTCTACCTGGCGCTGTGTGAGGTCGGCTTCCGCTACCGCACCACGGTGATCTTCCAGCTGCAATTCGCCAAGCGCATCGACACCGTGCCGATCACCCGCGACTACATGGTCGAGCGCGAGCGGGCGATGGCGCAGACCGACACCGGCGACATCATGCCCGAACCCAACCGGACCACGGGCTGACACGGAAACGGCCCGCCGGGGATCGGCGGGCCGTCTTGTTGATCAGGAGGCGCAGTCCGCAACGGGGACCAGGGCCGGGGCTCGGCGGTCGAGCCGAAGGCTGACCATGGCCACCGCGACGCCGACCAGGGGCACCAGCGCCGCCACCCAGGGCACGGCGCCGAGGCCGGGCCCGTGCTCGATCACCTGGCCGCCGAGCCAGGCGCCCAGCGCGTTGCCGAGGTTGAAGGCGGCGATGTTGAAGCTGGAGGCCAGGCTCTGGCCGGCGCCTTCCGCCTTCTCCATCACCCACATCTGCAAGGGCGCGACGGTGGCGAAGCCGGCGGCGCCGAGCAGGCCGACGAAGATCACGGTCAGCACGATGCTGTGCACGGCGAAGGTCATCAGCCCCAGCACCACGGCCAGGACCAGCATGCTGCCCAGCACCGTCGGCACCAGCCAGCGATCGGCGAACCTGCCGCCAACCAGGTTGCCGACCACCAGCCCGCCGCCGAACACCAGCAGGATCGGCGACACCGCGTGCTCCGACACGCCGGTAATCTGGGTCAGGATCGGCGCGATATAGGTGAAGACGGCGAAGACGGCGGCGAAGCCCAGCACGGTGGTCAGCAGGCCCAGCAGCACCGGGCGGCGCGCCAGCACCGTCAGGTCCTGCCGCCAGTCCGATGGCTCGGCCGGCGCCTCGTCCTTCGGCACGGCGAAGGCGATCACGGCGAGGGCGACGAGGCCGACCGCGGTCACGGCCCAGAAGGTGGAGCGCCAGCCGAAGCCCTGGCCCAGCCAGGTGCCGAACGGCACGCCCAGGACGTTGGCGACGGTCAGGCCGGTGAACATGATGGCGATGGCCGAGGCGCGCCTCTGCGCCGGCACCAGGCCGGTGGCGACCACCGAGCCGACGCCGAAGAAGGTGCCGTGGGCGAAGGCGGTCAGCACGCGCGCCGCCATCAGCGTGGCGTAGTCGGGCGCCACCGCACAGGCCAGGTTGCCGAGGGTGAAGATCACCATCAGCCCCAGCAGCACGGTCTTGCGCGGCATCCGGCCGGTCAGGGTGGTGAGGATCGGCGCGCCGGCGACGACGCCGAGCGCATAGCCGCTGATCAGCAGGCCGGCGGAGGAGATCGAGACGCCGAGATCGGTCCCGACCTCCATCAGCAGGCCCATGATCACGAATTCGGTGATGCCGATGCCGAAGGCACCGACTGCGAGGGCATAGAGGGCGACGGGCATGACGGCCACCTTGCGATGAAAGCTCACCGCTAGATGGCCGCCAAACCCAGCTTGAACTATGCTTCGGGGAAGCCAATCAGTTGTGACGTGGCTTCCAAGATGCCAAACCCGCTACTCCGCCGCGATCGCCGCCCCCTGCGCCGCACGGCGCGCCGCGATGCGCTGCTGCCGCCGCTCCTCGCGGATCTTCGCCCGCTCCAGCTCGCGTTGTCTCTTGATCGCCGCCACCCGGGCGGCCCTGCGCTCATCCGGAGTCTCGGCCTCGTGCAGTGCCACCGCGGCGTGGCCGAGCTGGCCGATCCGCCGGTCCTGGCGCTGGGCGTAGCGGAACGAGGCCAGCACCGCCACGTCGTCCATTTCAGTTTGGCAGTAGTAGCGCTCGAACACCTTCATGTTGAAGTCCAGCACATGGGAATAGACATGCCGCCGGTCGTCCCGCCACTGGTGGCTGAAGCCGTGCATGACGATGTCGTAGCTCGGGAAATAGAACAGCCGCGGGTCGGTCGGCGCGTTGCGGCGGAAGAACTCGTCCATCGCCGAGCGCAGGATCGCCTTCGACACCGCATTGGCCGACAGGCAGGTCACCGGCCGGAAGGTCGCGGTCAGCGGGATCGGCGACACCGTGAACAGCACCGCCGCATCCGGCCGGAAGGCGCGGATCAGCGCATGGATCGCCTGCAGGTTCTCGAGGTTCTCGGCATGGCTGGTGACCCGGAACTTGTGCCGCGCCGGGTCGTATTTGTCCTTCGGCACCGCCCGCCAGAACACCTCGCCGGTCGGCTCGTCGTACCACACCTCGGACAGGCCGAGGGTGATGACGAACAGCTCCGCCTCGTCGAACAGCGCCTTGGTGCGCTGCCGCACCGCCTCGTCATAGCCGAACTGGGCGGCGTCATAGCCGTGCCACAGCTCGGCCTGCGGCGTCTTGCCCAGCCAGGCCCATTCGAATTGCTGGCGGATGGCGAAGGTGTTGACCATACCGTCGCCCATGCTCGAGACATAGGCGAGATTGTCGCGCTTGGTCAGGACGTTGAAGCCGGCCTTGTGCAGGTAGCGGCTGATGTTCTCGGCGAAGCAGGAGCCGAAGGCGACGATCGGCGTGTCCTGGGTCACGAACCGCTCGGCCGGCATCCAGCCCTTGGCGAAGTAGTCGGAGACGACGCCGGCGCGCTCGAGCGACTTGTCGCTCGGGTAGAAATTCGTCGTCTCGCCGCGGAAGAACGTCGCGCTGGCCTTGCGCTGCGCGCCGTCCTGCTCGATCAGGATTCTGGACATGGGAGATCCCTTCCGTCTAGCGACCCAGTCCAGCTGGGCCGGCAACACCTCGAAACCAGTTTTGATGCACCGCAGCATGCCAGGACGTCGTTTCCGAATCCACCCTCGATAGTCCGAAACCTTGATTTGAAGATTTCAGGGAATCGAACCGCAGCACTCCAGCCGAGAACCGCCGATGGACATCAACCGTTCCGGTGAAATGGAAGTCTTCGTCCGGGTGGTGGAGGAAGGCAGCTTCTCCGCCGCCGCCCGCCGTCTCGGCCTGACGCCGTCGGCCGTCGCCAAGCTGATCGGCCGGCTGGAGGAGCGGCTGGGGGTGCGCCTGCTGGCCCGTTCGACCCGCAGCCTGAGGCCGACGCCGGAGGGCGACCTGTTCTACGATCAGGCCAGCCGGATCCTGGCCGACATCGCCGAGGCCGAGGCCGGCGTCGCCGGCGCTTCGGCACCACGCGGGCGGCTCCGGATCAGCGCCTCGATCCCGTTCGGCACCCATTGCGTGGTGCCGCTCTTGCCGGAGTTCCGCGCCCGCTTCCCGGCGGTGACGCTGGATGTCAGTCTGACCGACGAGGTGGTCGACATCCTGGCCGAGCGCACCGATGTCGCCATCCGCCACGGGCCGTTGCGCGACAGCAGCCTGCAGGCCCGCAAGCTGGGCGCCAGCCGGCGTGCCGTGATCGCGGCGCCGTCCTATCTCGAGCGCCGCGGCGTGCCGCAGACCCCGGCCGATCTGGCCGGGCATGACTGCCTGACCTTCAACTACCGGCGCAGCTTCACCGACTGGATCCTGACCGGGCCGGACGGGCCGAAGCCGATGCAGGTGACCGGCCCGCTGGTGGTCAACAATGGCGAGACGCTGCGCCAGGCGGTGCTGGCCGGAATGGGCATCGGCCGCACGGCCCTCTATCATATCAGGCCCGACCTCGAAGCCGGCCGGCTGGTCGAGCTGCTGCCGGACCACGACCCGCGCGAGATGGAGGAGATCCACGCCGTGTTCCTGGGCCGCGGCACCATGCCGGCCCGGGTGCGCGCTTTCATCGACTTCCTGGTCGAGCGGCTGCGGTTCGAGTAGGGATTCGGCCGGCCTCGGGGGACGGGTGATGACGACGGGAACCGCACGGATCGAGGCGGCGCTGGTGACGGCCCAGGTTGTGCTGGCCGAACGCTACCCGGATGCGGACTTCGCCTTCGTGGCAGGCTCCATCATTCGCGGCCAGGGTACGGCCCATTCCGACATCGACCTCGTAGTGGTGTACGGCCGGATCGATCGCGCCAGGCGGGAATCCTTCCGGTCGGGCGGCTTTCCGGTCGAGGCCTTCGTCCATGACCCCGCGACGCTGCGGTGGTTCATGGATCAGGATGCGGCGCGGGGCCGCCCCAGCATCGTCACCATGGTCGCCGATGGTCGCCTCGTCGGCCCGGTCACCGCTGGGGCCGAAACCCTGCGCTCCGAGGCCCTTGGACTTCTAGCAAAGGGTCCTCCGCCGCTGGCGGCAGAACGCCGCGACGCGCTCAGATACGAGATCACCGACCTGCTCGATGATCTGCGGGATCGGCGCACGCCGCAGGAGTTGCTGGCCATCGGCGCCGCCCTCCATCAGCGGCTCGCGGATCTGATGCTGCTGGGACGCGGCCATTGGACCGGAAGCGGGAAATGGATTCCCCGACTGCTGGCGGCGCTGGACGAATCGCTCGGCCGGGACTTCGACGAAGCCTTCCAGCGCCTGCTCGCCGAGGGTCGAGCCGATCTCCTGATCGCCTTCGCCGAAGTCGAGCTGGGACGTCATGGCGGACCGCTTTTCGAGGGCGATCGCCGCGAGGCTCCGGTCGACGCCCGTCGCTCGTCCGACTGACCGCCCTATCCCCGCGCCGCCAGCGCCGCGAGGTCGTCCCAGGCGTAGAGCAGGTTGTGCGAGCGCCAGAGCGGGCCGGGGTCGGTATAGGCGCCGGCGCGGCGGCCGCCCTGAGCCTCGTAGAAGGCGATCGCCGGATCGTTGCCGACCACGACGCCGAGGCCGAGCGCCGCATAGCCCCGTTCGGCCAGCGCCGCCGCCAGGGCGGCGAGCAGGCGGCGGCCGGTGCCGCGGCGGGCGAAGTCGCGCCCGACATAGAGGTACTTGACCTCGCCCCGGCCGTCGAAGGCGGGGTCGCCGGGCGGCCCGGCCAGGCCGAAGCCGGCCAGCGCGCCGTCGATCTCGGCGACCAGGGCGATCTGCGCCGGATCGGCCAGGGTCGCCTCCCAGCGAGCTTGGCGGCGGGCGACGTCGAGCGCGGCCGCGGCCTCGGGTGGCGCCAGGTCGCGATAGGTGTCGCGCCAGACCGCGACATGCAACGCGGCGATGGCCGGCGCATCGGTGGCGACGACGGGCCGGATGACGTCAGTAGGGATCGCTGGTCTCCAGAATCTCCTGCCCCATCAGCACGCAATCGCCAGGGATCTGCGCATAGATGAAGTGCATGCGGTACTCGCCCTTGTAGATATAGCCCATCACCTCGAGTACGTCGAAGTGGCCCTTGCCCTGTAGCGCCTTGACCGTGCCGACCAGCTTGGCAGTGTCGTCCACCGACATCGACAGGTCGCTCTCTCCGAAATGAAAGGCCAGCAGCTTGCGAGCATGGTCGACCGCGTCGGCGGCGCAGGGATGCGGCGTCTCTGCCCCGGCAGGACCGGCCGCTGCCATCAGTGCGACGGCCGCGACCGCGGATATCAGCCGGAGCGTCATGCCGCGCTCTGCGCCGCGTCCCGGGCCTGGGCGCGCTGCACCGCCGGACGCGTCGCCAGCGTGGCGAGATAGGCCGCCAGGGTCGGATTCTCCGGCAGCTTGCCCCAACCCTGCAGCCATTGCAGCAGCGACCCGATCAGCACGTCGGCGGCGCTGAAGCCGGCGCCGAGCAGATAGGGCCCGCCGGCCTGCAGCGTCGCCTCGACCCGCCGCAGCGCCTCCGGAAAGGGGCACCAGCCCAGGGTGCTGGCCGGCGGCTCCTCCCGGCGCGGGAACACCGAATCGGACAGCGCCGGCTCGAGCACCGAAGGGCAGTAGCCGATCCAGCTGGCATAGGCGGCGCGTTCGCGCGAGCCGACCGGTGGCGCGAGGCCGGCCTCGGGCAGGGTGTCGGCGACATAGGCGCAGATCGCGGCGCTCTCGGTCACCACCGCCGGCGGCGACCAGTCCCCGGCCGGGCCGAGGTCGATCAGCGCCGGCACCTTGCCGGCCGGATTGATGGCGAGATAGGCGGGGTCCTTGTGCGTCGCCTTGGCGAAGTCGTGCTGGGCGACCGCGAAGGGCACCCCGGTCTCCTCCATCAGCCACAGGATGCGGCTGGAGCGGGAGCGCGGCGCATGGTGCAGGATGTAGCGCGGCGTGGTCATGAATCCTCCCCCGAGGAATGTCGTCGTGGCGGCAGTGAACCACAGGTGAGGAGTGTGAAGCGAGAGGGCTCAGACCGCCAGCGACAGCGCCTGCGGCCTTGCGCCCTCCAGCTCCAGCAGCGCCGCCTTGCGGTGCAGGCCGCCGCCATAGGCGGTCAGGGTGCCGTCGCTGCCGACCAAGCGGTGGCAGGGCACGATCACCGAGATCGGGTTGGCGCCGTTGGCGGCGCCGACGGCACGGGCCGCCTGCGGCCGGTCGAGCCGCAGCGCCAGGTCGCGATAGGTCAGGACGGTGCCGCAGGGGATGTCGCAGAGCGCCGCCCAGACCCGACGCTGGAACGGCGTGCCGAAGGGCGCCATCGGCAGGTCGAACACCCGTCGCCGGCCGGCAAAGTATTCGGCGAGTTGATCCGCGACCGGACGGAGCGCCACGGCGTCGGCCGGCCCGGTCTGCAGACCTTGGCGAGCCGCGCGGCGCTGGCTGAAGGTGGGGGTGCCGTCGGCGCCGTCGAAATCCAGGCCGACCAGGGCGCCCGTGGCGTCGACCAGGGCGAGCATCGGACCGAGCGGCGTGTCGATCGTGCCGGCGGTGATCGGCGGGATTGGATCGGCGAAGATCATGGCTGCATCCCAGCCACCGGCGACCATATCCGCAACCCGGAACTTGCGGCGCTCATGCCCCCGCGGGCCGGCCGAAGCGCCGCCGCTGGCCGCCCCGCACCAGCTCCACCGCCAGATCCGGATGGGCGGAGGGCAGCAGCGGGTCGGTGATCCGCTCGCCGAAGCTGCGGCGCAGGCCGAAGACGTGGCACAGCATCAGGTTGGTCGTCAGGCCCGGCCCGCTGGAATAGACCCGCCAGCCGCCATCCGCGGCGATCGCGCCCTGCTTCACCAGGGCCCAGTCGGCGCCGGCGGCGTAGCGGTCGGCGAAGGCGGCGTCGCTGGAGCTGAAATAGGCGTTGCGCTGGCGCGGCATCGCGTTCGGCACCACCTCGGTCGACGCCACCGGGCTGGCCTGCAGCAGGATCCGCCACACCGCATCCGCCTCGCCATGCGCCGCCATCGCCTCGCCGGCGCGGAGATGGGCGTGGGTGTACATCAGCCCGATCTCGCGGCCGAAGAAGGCGGCGGATTCGGCCCGGCGGAACAGGGTCTCGACCCCGCCGCGATAGGTCACCGGCCGGTCCATCAGCCGGATGCCGTCCGGGAAGGTCAGGTGCTCGCGGATCAGCTCGAGATGGCGCTCGACCGCCTCGCCCGCGAACAGCCCGGCGATCAGCGCCCGCTTCATCGGCAGCAGCGAATAGTGCAGGCCGGTGCGGGTGTCGTCCGGATGCAGCAGCAGCTCGGCCACCGTGCCGTCGGGGTTGAACACGGCATAGCCGGCCAGCACCCCGTCGCGCACCAGATGGCGCTGCAGGTCCCAGTGCATCGACCCGGCCAGGGCTTCGATCTCACGCGCCTTGGCCGGACGGCCGGCATGGTCCAGCACCGCGGCCCAGCGGTTGAGCTGCTGGATCAGCAGGGCCACGGTCCAGGCGCTGACCATCCAGTCGCGCAGATGCGGGTCGACCGGCTGCAGCGAATCGTTCCAGTCGCCCTCGCCGTAGCGCAGCAGCCGGGTGCCGGGGATGAAGCGCTCCTGCACCACCGCGACGATGCGGTCGATATGAGCCGAGACCGGGTCCTGCCGCTCGGTGCGGGTGAAGTCCTGCTCGTTGCGCCAGGCCACCGGCTCGTCCAGGAAGGCCATGTCGCCGGTGGCCTCGATGTAGTCGCACAGCGCCTTCAGCGGCCAGACGATGACATCGCCATGGGCATGTCGGTCCTGAATCGGCGCGTAGGGCTCCAGCATGAACCATTGCGGCCAGTCGCCCCGGCCCTCGTATTGCTGGGCGAAGACCGTGCGCAGCACCTGCTTCGCCGCCGCGTCGTGCTCCAGCGCCAGCAGGAACTCCAGCGCGCCCTGGCAGACGTCGCGCGTGCCCCAGGCGCCGCCGGTGTACTGCTCCAGCCCGTGCGGCACGGTCAGGTGGATCATCGCGTCATGCGCCAGCCAGGGGAAGGCGGCGTCCAGCGCCGCACCCTCCGACCCGCCGCCGGTGACCCGCAGGCCGCGCGTCACCTCCGCCCAATGGGCGTTGGCCGAGCCCAGCATCTCGTCGAAGGACACGCCGGCGGCGTAGCGGTCGGCCAAGGCGGCGGCCGCTGCCGCGTCGGTCAGCGATCCGGTGACGGCGAAGCCGAAGCCGGCGACCGTCCCGGTGCGCAGCGCGATGTATCCGCCGCCCCGGCCCTGCCCGTCGGCATAGAGCAGCTCGTCGCCGCCGACCGCCTCGATCGCGTCGGGGGTCGGGGTCACCAGATGGTAGACCGAATCGGGATAGCGCTGGCCCCACAGCCAGTCCGGGTCGGGGCGGAAGGCGATGCGCTTGGCTGTCGCGTCGATCGAGACCCGCCCCGCCTGCTCCAGCTCACGCTCGCCGAGCACGAGATGGCCGAGGACGAGGAAGCGGCAGGCCGCGCCTTCGACCTCCACCCGCCACTGCATCGCCGTGTCGGCGCCCGAGACGGCGGCGCGGACGGCCACGGTCCGGCCGCCGAAGCGGTAGATCCAGCGGGCCTCCGCCAGCCCCATCTCGAAGGCGGAGGGCACCGACAGCAGCCGCCAGCCTTCGCCCGCATCCACCAGGATGCGCAGGCCCGAGGCGCGGGTGATGTTGTAGGGGTCGCGCGAGACCGAAAACAGCTTGTGGAACGAGGTGTTGCCGATTGTCAGCTGGGCGGCGAAGACGCCATGCGCCCAGACCGTGGCGCAGAGCAGGTCGTCGGTCGGCAGCAGCGCCGCGCCGGAGCGCAGCAGCGCGCCATGGCGGCGGCGCAGGTCCCGCTCCTTGGCCCGCAGCACGACGTGGCGATTGAGGTCGCCTTCATCGACGAAGAAGGATTGCAGCGCCCCGTCCTGCCGCTCCTCCAGCCGCCGGGTCGGCCAGAGGTGGTCGAGCGCGGCGGTGTCGAGATCCTCGGCCACCAGCGGCGGGGCGTCCTGCAGCAGGCCGCGCACCGGGGTCTCCAGCGCCACCTCGGCCGGACGGAAGGATTCGGCGGCTTGCAGCGCCTGGTCGACCACGGCCAGGTCGGCATCCGCCGACGCCGCCTTGTGATCGGGCACGAACAGGCCGAAGAAGCTCCAGGTTGTCTTGGCGCCGGGCGCCAGCGTGACGGGGGCGGAGGCGATGGCCGGGCAGGCGACCTCGTGCTGCAGCCGTTCGTTCGGCAGGTCGCCCGTGACCTCGGCGCGGTCGCGGAAGCCGGGACCGAAGCTTTGCGCCGCATCGGTGGCGAAGCCCGAAGCACCCTCCAGGCAGCCATGCGCCACCCAGGGGATCCGGCCGCTTTGGGCCAGGGCCTGGCGGCTCATCACCACCGGCCCCAGCTTGGGATGCCGGGCAACGTGGTGGTCGGTGTATTGCGACCCATAGGCCTCGTTGTTCATCAGGAAGCCGCGGCTGCCGAGGCCGATATCCTGCAGCAGGACCGCCGAGACCTCGGCCGCCGCGCCCTTGTTCTCGACCTCGACCCGCCACAGCCAGAGATCGGCGTCCGGCGCCAGCCACAGGGTGACGCGATGCGCCAGGCCGTCGCTCTCCCCGGCCCAGACGAATCGGTCCGGCCCCACGCCGACCTGCAGCCGCGCCGCCGGCCCGACCGCCTCGACCACCCGGCCGCCGCCGAGCCGAAGCAGAAGCCGGCCGATGCCGCCCGCGACCGGCGATCCCAGCACCTGGTTGACCAGCACCGGGTCGCTCTTCTCATCCGCCCGGTGCGACAGGGCGAACAGCGCGCCGTTCGGCAGCAGGGCGGCGGCGAGGCCGGTGCGGTTGGCGATCCGGCGCAGCCCGAGATCGGCGTCGCGCGGCAGGATGAAGTCGGCCGTCATTGTTGTTCCCTCCGTCCGGGTTCCCCTTCTACCCTGCCCCGGAGCCGATGCCTATGGGACCCGATACCTGCCTTGGCATCGTCGCAATTCGCCCCTCTACTCCCGCCCAACTGCAACTCCTTCGGGATTCGACCATGAACCGCTTCCGCCGCAGCGTCCTCGCCGTCGCCCTGCTCGCCGCCGTCGCCGTGCCGGGCACGATCGCCGTCTCGGCGCCGGCCCTGGCTGTCGAGGCCTCTGCCCAGACCCTGTCCCTGGCCGGCGAGGGCAGCGCCAGCGCCGCACCCGACCAGGCCACCGTGACCAGCGGCGTCACCAGCGAGGGCCAGACCGCGAGCGAGGCGGTGGCCGCCAACAGCAAGGCCATGGCCGCGCTGATCGATGCCTTCAAGAAGGCCGGCATCCAGCCCGCCGACCTGCAGACCAGCGGTTTTTCGGTGCAGCCGCGCTACGCCCAGCCGAAGGAGGGTTCGGGCGAGGCGCCGAAGATCGACGGCTACGAGGTGCGCAACCAGGTGACGGTGCGGGTGCGCGACCTGACCAAGCTGGGCGCCGTGCTGGACACCGCGGTCGCCAGCGGCTCGAACCAGATCGACGGTGTCAACTTCGGCCTGGCCGACCCGGCGCCGGTGTTGGACAAGGCGCGCGAGGCCGCGGTGGCCGACGCCCGGCGCAAGGCCGAGCTGATCGCCAAGGCGGCCGGGGTGAAGCTGGGCCGCATCCTGGCGATCGCCGAGCCGGGCGCCGAGCCGCCGCGCCCGATGATGGCCGCCTATGCCAGGGAGAAGCTCGACGCCGTGCCGGTCGAGGCCGGCGAGAGCGAGTTCACCGCCCGGGTCAACGTGACCTGGGAGATCGCGCAGTAAGCACGGCCGATCGGGGCCTGGGCCACCCCCTCACCCTCCCGGCCCAAGCGGGCCGGGCCCCTCCCTCTCCCCGAGGAGAGGGAATATGAGCCGCATTCGCGATACCTCTCCCTGGGGAGAGGTCGAAATCGCGCAGCGATTTCGGGTGAGGGGGTTGGCACCGGCCGATCCGCTCGACCCTCCGTCACTGTCCCTGGATGACGTGGATCGCCTCATAGACCTTGCGGACCTGGTCGGCATAGGGCCGGCCGGCCGCCAGGTTGTCCGGCCCGGCATTGTAGGCGGCGACGGCGGACCAGATGTCGCTGCCGCCGGTGGCGGCGCGCATCTCGCGCAGGATCTCGCCGCCGACCAGCAGGCAGACGCAGCGGTCGGCCAGCAGCGCCTCGCGGGTGACGCCGAGCGCGGCCAGGCGGGGATAGTGGATCGAGTTGATCTGCATCATGCAGATATCCTCGGTACCATTGCTGTTGGCCGCGTTCACCGCCTGCTGCCGCCAGCGCGTCTCGACATAGGACATGGCCAGGATCAGCTCGGTCGGCACCCCGGCCTGCAGCGCGGCGCGGGCCATGCAGTCGCCGGCCGAGGCCGGCCCGGGCAACAGCAGGGCCAGCGCCGTCACAGCCGCCGCGGCCGGCGGTACGATCTGCCTTTTCCCATGCCGAGCCATGAGCTCCGCCCGCTGCGCCGAGGAACAGGATCTGAAGCCTATACCATCCGGCTTGCGGATCAATGACATCGCCTATACCGAGGTCGACACGGATATGATCGCCGAACCGGGAGGACCGATGGAGAAGGTGCGCAGCACGATCGAGCACGGCATCGCCGTCGTCACCATCGCCAGCCCGCCGGTCAACGCGCTGGACGCCGGCGTCCGCGCCGGCCTGGCCGAGGCGGTGCGCCGGGCCGATGCCGACCCGGCGGTGCGCGCCATCGTCATCGCCGCCGAGGGCCGCACCTTCATCGCCGGCGCCGATATCAGCGAGTTCGGCAAGCCGCCGGCGCCCCCCTCCCTGCCCGAGGTCATCGACGGCTTCGATTCAGTCGGCAAACCGCTGGTCGCCGCGATCGGCGGCGCGGCGCTGGGCGGCGGGCTGGAGGTGGCGCTGGGCTGCCACGCCCGCATCGCCGGCCCGGGCGCCAAGCTGGGCCTGCCCGAGGTCAAGCTGGGGCTGATCCCCGGCGCTGGCGGCACCCAGCGGCTGCCGCGGCTGATCGGCGCCGCCCCCGCGTTCAAGCTGATGGCCGACGGCGCCCCCGTCTCCGCCGCCGAGGCGCTGGCGCTCGGCATCGTCGACGCGGTGGCCGAGGGCGACCTGCTGGACGCGGCCAGGGCCAAGGCGCTTGAGCTGACCGAGACCGGCACGAACCGGCGGACCCGCGACCTGGACCGGCAGTTGCAGCCGGGCGGCCGCGAGACCTTCGAGCAGGCGGCGGCCGAGGCGCTGAAGCGCAGCCCGGACCTGCCGAATATCGCCGCTTTGGCCGAGTCGGTGCGCGCCAGCTTCACCGAGCCCTTCGCGGCCGGGCAGGCGCTGGAGCGTGCCCGCTTCACGGCATTGGTCGCCGACGACCGGTCCAAGGCGCTGCGCTATGCCTTCTTCGCCGAGCGCGAGACCGCCCGCGTGCCGGGGCTGGCGAAGGACACGGCGCGGCGGCCGATCCATCGGGCCGCGGTGATCGGCGCCGGCACCATGGGCGCCGGCATCGCCATGTGCTTCGCCAATGCCGGCATCCCGGTCACCGTGATCGAGACCAGCGAGGAGCTGCTGGCCCGCGGCCTGGACCGCATCGCCGGCACCTACGCCGCCTCGGTCAAGCGCGGCAGCCTGTCGGCGGAGGACGAGGCCCACCGCCTGTCGCTGGTGACCGGCCAGGTCGGGCTGGACGCCGCGGCCGACGCCGACCTGGTGGTCGAGGCCGCCTTCGAGGACCTGGATGTGAAGCGGCAGATCTTCAGCACGCTGGATCGGGTGGCGAAGCCGGGCGCGATCCTGGCCACCAACACCTCCTATCTCGATGTCGACCAGATCGCCGCCACGACCGCCCGCCCGACCGACGTGGTGGGGCTGCATTTCTTCAGCCCGGCCAATGTCATGCGCCTGCTGGAGGTGGTGCGCGGCAAGGCGACGGCGCCGGAGGTGCTGGCCACCGCGCTGGAGCTGGGCAAGCGGCTGGGCAAGGTGCCGGTGGTGGTCGGCGTCTGCCGCGGCTTCGTCGGCAACCGCATGCTGGCCCGCCGCACCCAGGAGGCCGAGCGCCTGCTGATCGAGGGCGCGCTGCCGCATGAGGTCGACGCCGCTTTGACCGGCTTCGGCTTCCGCATGGGGCCCTTTGCCGTGAGCGACCTGGCCGGGCTGGACATCGCCTGGCGCAACCGCAAGTCGCTGGGCCAGACAGCGCCGGTGGCCGACGCGCTGTGCGAGGCCGGGCGCCTGGGCCAGAAGGCCGGGCGCGGCTACTACCTGTACCCCGAAGGCGCCCGCAGCGGCGTGCGCGACCCGGAGGTGGAGGCGCTACTGCAGCAGGTCTCGGCCCGGCTCGGCGTCACCCGCCGCCCGATCCCGACCGAGGAGATCGTCGAGCGGCTGGTCTATCCGATGGTCAATGAGGGCGCCCGGATCCTGGAGGAGGGCATCGCCGCCCGCCCCGGCGACATCGACACGATCTGGGTCAACGGCTATGGCTGGCCGGCCTGGCGCGGCGGCCCGATGTTCCATGCCGACCAGGTCGGGCTGAACACCGTCGCGGCCCGGCTGGAAGCCTTCGCCGCCGCCCGCGGCGAGCCGGCCCTGGCCCCGGCACCGCTGCTGCGCCGCCTGGCCGATGCCGGCCGGGGCTTCGCCGATTGGACCGCGCCGATACGGTGATGCCTCTCCCGTTTGCGAGACCTGCTCAGAACGTCGACCCGTCTCTTCTTTCGTCATTCCCGCGAAAGCGGGAATCTCTGTCCGGTCGAGCGGGATGAGATCCCCGCTTTCGCGGGGATGACGGGGTTTTATAGGATGGCGGACGCGCGCAGACCCCTCCCCCAACCCCCTCCCGCAAGGGGAGGGGGAGTGTGGAAGGCTGCGTTCGCTGGTGCTGAAGGTTGGTGAAGCGAGTGCGTTCGCCGGCGGCTATCCAGTATCCGCCGGCTTGGGTTTGCGGCGGCCAGCCGGGCGGGTCTCGGGCGCATCCTCTGGATCGTCCTCGCCGTCCTCCGGCGGAATGAAGCCCAGCTCCTCCAGGGCCTCGTCGGCCATCTCCAGCCACTGCTTCACCCGCACCGGGTAGCCCCAGCGCCGGCACAGCGCCGCCACCGCGACCTCGGCCCGGCTGGCTTCCACCAGCTCCGCCACCTCCGGCCGCTCCAGCCGCTCGCACACCTCGTCGGCGCGGCGGTCGGCCTCCTCGCCGTCCTCGGACACCTCATAGGCCGCCGCCATCATCGCCAGCCKGACCCGCAGCKCGTGCCAGTCCTCCTGCGCCGCCTCGCGCTGCGCCGCAGCCTTGCGCTTCTCCTCGGCCTGACGCGACAGCTTGTCCTTGAGCAGCAGGGTCAGCCGCACGGCGCGCGAGACGGTGGCGATCCGCTGGCAATAGTCGACCCCGGGCTGCGGCGCCTGCAGCGCCTCCTGCTGCGTCGCCCGGGCGATCGACATCTGGATCTCGACCAGCTCCGCCACCACGCACAGATCCGCCGCCCGCTCCTCCTGCGGAGCGGCCGGGGCCTCGGTGGCCGAATCGGTCTGCGCCTTGTTCATGGAACATAACATGAACGTGGTCGCAAAATAATACAAGAGCACAATGTGTTAACAGCGCCGAAGCGATGGCGCCGGAGCATGATCGGCATCATGCTTCAGCACCTAGCCGGCGTTGCTTGCGACCAGCCAGTCCATCGTCTGGCGCACCACCCGGCGGACATGCCGGTCCAGCGGCCGCATCAGGTAGAACGAGCCTTCGGAGCGCAGATGGAAGTCATGCGCCGGCACCAGCGTGCCGGAGGCCAGCTGGTCCCGCAGCAGCCAGGTCCAGCCCAGCGCCGTGCCCAGCCCCTGCGAGGCCGCCTGCACCGCCAGGGCGTAGGAGCCGAGCCGCCAGATCCTTGTCTTCGCCGGCAGCGGCATCGCCGCGGCGCCGAACCAGTGCGGCCAGTCCATCCATTCGCGCAGCGAATCCTCGATCGCCAGCAGGGTCGGCGCCGGATCGTCCTGCAGCGCCGGCCGGCCCGGCGCCGCCACCGGCACGATCTCCTCGGTGCCGAGCACGTGCAGCGCCACGCCGCTCGGCCTTTCGCGCCGGTAGAAGATGGCGAGGTCGAACTCGTCGAGCCGGAGATGGGCGACATCGTCGGTCACCCGCAGCCGCAGCTCGATCCCCGGCAGGGCGGCGTCGAGCGCCTTCAGCCGCGGCATCAGCCAGAGATCGGCGATGCCGTGCGAGCAGGCCAGCGTCACCTGGCGCGGCCCGGCCGAGCCGCGCGCACCGTGGGTTACCGCCACCAGGTCGCCGAGAATACGGCGGACCTCGGCGACATAGCTCTCGCCCAGCGGGGTCAGGCTGACRCCGGATGGGGTGCGCTGGAACAGCTTGCCGCCGATGAAAGCCTCGAGCTTCAGGATCTGGCGGCTGACCGCGCTCTGGGTCAGGCCCAGCTCGGCTCCGGCGCGGGAGAAATTGGCCAGCCGCGCCGCCGCCTCGAACACGACCAGGGCGTTGAGCGGCGGCAGGCCGAGATGGGAGGACGCGGGCATTCGCGCACTCAAGGGGAAGACCGTCCGCGGCACAAGCGGGGCGTTGGGATTGTCACCCGGGCGGCAGCAGAATCGTCATCGAACTTGTCTAGACCTTTATACGACGTCCGCCCGGAGAGCCCGATGAACACTGAGACCCTGGGGCCTGTCCCCCTGATCGCCCCGACCGCCCGAGTCTCCGACAGCCGCCTCGGCATCTACACCGAGATCGGTGCAAACGCCGTGCTGAACGAGGTCACGCTCGGCGACTACAGCTATCTGATGGACGGGGCGATGGCCTGGTGCGTCGAGATCGGCAAGTTCTGCTCGATCGCCGCCTACACCCGGCTCAACGCCCCGAACCATCCGACCTGGCGGGCGACGCAGCATCACTTCACCTACCGCTCCGCCGCCTATGGCCTGGCGGACACCGACGACACCGACTTCTTCGCCTGGCGCCGCGACCATCGGGTGACGATCGGCCACGACGTCTGGATCGGCCATGGCGCCATCGTGCTGCCCGGGGTCGCGGTCGGCACCGGGGCGGTGATCGGCGCCGGCACCGTGGTCACCCGCGACGTCGCCCCCTACACCATCGTCGCCGGCAACCCGGCCCGGCCGATCCGCCGCCGGGTGACCGAGGCGGTGGAGGCGCGGCTGCTGGCGCTGGCCTGGTGGGACTGGCCGCATGACCGGCTGCGCGACGCGTTGCAGGATTTCCGCACGCTCGACGCCGATGGCTTCTGCGCCAAGCACGCAGCCGGGGGCTGAACGGCCGACGGAACTGATCCCCTCGACATCCGGTTGTTGCAACGCCTGCTGCCGCAACCGGGAGGACCGGCCGATTACCTCGATCATCGCCGCTGCCGCGCCGACGCTGCACGATCCGCAGGCCGAGGCGTTCTACTCCGATGCCCTGCGTGAGCTCGCGGCGACCGGCCTGCCCTTCCTGCTGGCCGGCACCTACGCCGTCAGCGCCTATACCGGCATCTCGCGGCCGACCAAGGATCTCGACATCTTCTGCAAGGCCGGCGACAGCCCGCGGATCCTCGGAATGTTCCACGACCTCGGCTATTCGATCGAGATCGAGGATGAGCGCTGGCTCGGCAAGGTGCACAAGGGCCGGCACTTCTTCGATGTGATCTACGCCTCGTCGAACGGCACTATGCCGGTGAACGACCAGTGGTTTGAGCACGCCCGCGAGATCGAGGTCTTCGGTAGTCAGGTCCAGATCGTCGCCCCGACCGAACTGGTCTGGTCCAAGGCCTTCATCCAGATGCGCCACCGCTATGACGGCGCCGATGTCATCCATGTCATCCTGAAGCAGCACGATCAGATCGATTGGCAACGGCTGCTCGGCTACATGGAGCTGCATTGGGAGATGCTGCTGGTGCATCTGCTCAACTTCCGCTGGGCCTATCCGACCGAGCGGAACCGGGTGCCGCGCTGGCTGATGGACGAGCTGATGGACCGGTTGCGCCACCAGCTCGACCTGCCGCCACCGCAGATGAAGGTCTGCCGCGGCCGGATGCTGTCACGGGTCGACTACGCCATGGCGGTTGAGGAGTGGGGCTTCGCCGATGTCGGCGGCGAGGGCGAATGGCGCGATGCCTGACACGAGACGGGAGAACGGGACCGACTCATGGCGAAGAACGGCAAATTCACCGTCGCCGCGATCGGCGACATCCATGTCAAAGACCAGTCCGATCCGTTGCGCGAGATGTTCGGTGAGATCGCCAAGGCGGCCGACGCGCTGGTGCTGTGCGGCGACCTGACCGACACCGGCACGGTCCGGCAGGCGGAGCGGCTGGCCGAGGATCTGCGTGCCTGCCCGATCCCGGTGATCGGCGTACTGGGCAACCACGACTATGAATGCGGCGAGATCGAAACGGTGAAGTCGATCCTGACCGAGGCGGGGCTGAAGCTGCTCGACGGCAACGCGGTCGAGATCGACGGCGTCGGCTTCGTCGGGGTCAAGGGCTTCGCCGGCGGCTTCGGCCGGCGGATGCTGGGTTCCTTTGGCGAGCCGGAGACCAAGGAGTTCGTCGCCGTGGCCGTGTCCGAGGCGATGCGGCTGGAGAACGCGATGCGGACGGTGAAGACGCAGCGGGCGATGGTGGTGCTGCACTACGCCCCGATCTCCGAGACGATCGAGGGCGAGCCGCTGGAGATCTACCCTTTCCTCGGCTCCTCGCGCCTGGCGGAGACGATCGACCGCTTCACCGTCAGCGCGGTGGTGCACGGCCACGCTCATCGTGGCGTGTATCAGGGCCACACCCCTGCCGGGGCGCCGGTCTACAATGTGGCCTGGGCGATCGAGAAGCCGAGCGGCCGGCCTTACGCGCTGATCGATCTGTGATGCGGACCCGAACGGAAAGAGCCGCCCTGCGGCGGCCCCTGCCCGTCAATCCCGGATCGTCACCAGGTGCGGATGTCGCCGGTGTCGACGTGGACGAAGTTCGAGCGCGGATAATAGCCGACGCCGCCGGCCTCGAGCCCGACCGCGTTCCGGCGCAGGCTGGCCAGGCTCATGTTCGGCATGAAGATGTCCGCGGCCTGCCCCTGGATGTGCAGGGAGTTGCGCGCGACGCCACGGCTGCGGCGGGCCAGCATGGCGTTGGTGGCGCGGGAGCGGTAGCCGCAGACGACATGGATCGGCTCGTTCGACCCGCCTTTGCGCTGCAGCGAATTGAGGATGTCGAGCAGTTTCGGGTCCATGACCCGAACCTCGTCCGACCGCCAGTCGCGCAGGAAGTAGTTGAACTTGGCCAGGACGTCCGGATTGTACCAGCCGTCGACGAAGTACTCTTCCTTGATTTCAACGAGATTATGGGCGTCGTAGAGATGGAGCGTTCGTCGGTTGGTGGCGGCCAGGGCTGAGAGTGGTGCCATTGGCGCGACGGCGGCGGCTGCAACAGCCCCGGCCGACAACCTGAGGAATTGCCGTCTCTGCATCGTTCCCGCTGCTCCTAACGATCACTCTTTACGCGTCCGGCATTTCTGACGCTTTACACGCCTGTATTGGGCGCCGGCCGTTCGATGCGGTCCTTTGTGAAGCAGRGCGAAGCGGGAATCAACAGTTTCTTCGCGGATCTACAAAGAAACTCTGTGCCATAATGGCAACATTGTGGTAGATCTGTCGCACTTTTGGTGAAGGATCAAGTATAGATCCAGAAAATCATAATAGATACTTTACCCCCACTCAGGATCATCAAGATGAAATAAAAAAGGGCGACCGAAATTCGGCCGCCCTTTGGAGCAACGTCAGAATCGTACGATGATTTCAGCGTGAAGATGCGAGTTGTTCGCGCCGGGTTTCACGGGCCTGGAGCGCTGCGATGACCTTGGCGTCGATGCCGTAGATGTCGTCGCGGAACGCCACCTCGCCGCTCCGATCGATCCAGGCGGTCTGGTAGACGAGGTAGAGCGGCATCGGAGCCGGCAGGTTGATCCGAGTCGTCGGGGTCCAGCTGCCCATCACCCGCTCCCGCCGCGCCGGCGACCAGTCGGACGATCCGTCGAGCAGATAGTCGGCCAGCCAGATCGGATCCTGCAGCCGCACGCAGCCATGAGACAGGGCGCGGTTGGCGCGCTGGAAGTAGCTCTTCGACGGCGTGTCGTGGAGATAGACGCTCCAGTTGTTCGCCATCATGAACTTGACCTTGCCGAGGGCGTTGCCCGGCCCCGGA
Organism: Inquilinus sp. YAF38; assembly: GCF_052113205.1. Taxonomy (NCBI): domain Bacteria; kingdom Pseudomonadati; phylum Pseudomonadota; class Alphaproteobacteria; order Rhodospirillales; family Rhodospirillaceae; genus Inquilinus; species Inquilinus sp. YAF38. The sequence continues at coordinate 97,536 of NZ_JBFRCU010000013.1, forward strand.
TCCTGCCGGATGCGCAGCGACCGCATGGTGCCGGCGCCGACGCCGTTCCAATCGACGTAACCGGCGCCCATCTCGCGCGAGCCGCCGCCCCAGCCGGAGAACAGCCGGTAGTTGCGGCTGGCGAGGTAGCCCGGATTGTTGCGCAGCTTCGGCAGGTACTCCTTGGCGGCGATCGAGGGCGGTATGGTCCAGGTCGGGTTGAACTCGAGATAGGTCAGCGCGCTGTTGAACAGCGGCGTCTGGTTCTTGGGCTGGCCGACCACGACGTCCATGGTCCGCACCAGCTGGCCGTCGGCGACGATGTCCATGGTGAAGCCGGCGATGTTGACCATCAGGTAGTCGGGGCCGAGGTCGTCCGGCAGCCAGCGCAGCCGCTCCATGCTGGCGACGATCTGGTTCATCCGCTCCGGCCCCTGCCGGTTCAGCATGGCCAGGGTGGCTCGGCCGAGGATGCCGTCCGGCTTCAGCCCGTGCTTGGTCTGGAACTGCTCGACCGCGGCCACCAGCTGCGGGTCGTACAGGTGGCTCCGGTCCGCGGGATCGCCGACCAGCTCGCCGGTGGCGGCCAGGCGGGCGCGCAGCACCGGCACCCGGTCGCTCTCCTCACCCGGGCGCACACTGTTGCCCGCCGGGATGGTCGGCCAGCCGGCCTCGGCCAGCGTCTCAAAGCCGCTCAACGAGCCTTTCAGCTGCTGGTATAGCGCATGCTTCGGCGCCAGATCGGCCAGGAACCGGTCGGGATCGGGCAGCATCGACACGGCGGTGGCCAGGGCCGCCCGGTCGACCGGCTTCGGCGTGATGTCGAAGGTCGGGTCGACCTCGCGCGGCACCAGCCGGCCGGAATGCACGTCGACGCCATAGCGCATCACCGCGGCGCTGAGCAGAATCTCGGTCGCGACGACGTCGTCGGCATCGGCGGAGCGGATCAACTCCTCCAGTGCCTCGACATAATAGTCGGCCGGGACCAGACCTTYGTCGCGCGCCTTGGCCAGGCGCGCCAGGACCGGCCCGACGCGCGGATCGAGCCGCCCATCCATGTCGATCCACAGCGGGAACCAGCCGCGGCCGGCATAGAGGTCGCGCACCTCGCGCGCCTTCAGCACCACGCCGCCGACGGTGATCGTGTCGCCGTCGCCGATCACCGCCTCGATGGCGGCGCGCGGGTCGGACAGGGAAGCGGTATCGAGCGACGCGGCCGCCGGCGTCAACCCGGCCTGTGCCGCAGCCGGCAAAGCCGCCGCGCCGAGCAGCAGGGACAAAAGCGGGACAACGAAGCGTCGCATCAATGGATCTCCAGCAATCTTCAGATACGTAGCGCGGTATGGGCCGCAGAGGAGTCCTTTTGGCGTGAAGCGATCGTGAAAGTCACACAGCGTTGTTTTGATGCAACATATGCGTACAGTTTTACCGATGCGGATCGGGATCGGCGAAGCGGCTTTACCCTTCCCGCCCGCGGGCCGCCCGCTTAGGGTACGCACCATGAACGCCGCCACGCCCCCTTCCGTCCTCGACGCCGCCAAGGGTCGTCATCCCTTGCGCTCGCTCGCCCCCTATCTCTGGCCGGTCGGTCAGCTGGAGATGCGGGCGCGGGTGGTGCTGGCGGTGGTGCTGCTGATCGCGGCCAAGGTCGCCAGCGTCTACACCCCGATCTTCTACAAGGGCGCGATCGACGCCCTGTCGGTGAAGGGTGGGCTGCCGCTGATCCTGCCGGTCGGCATGATCCTGGCCTATGGCACGGCCCGGGTGCTGAGCCTGGCCTTCGGCGAGCTGCGCGACGCGATCTTCGCCAAGGTGGCCCAGCGCGCCATCCGCCGCACCGGCCTGGCCACCTTCCAGCACCTGCACGCCCTGTCGCTGCGCTTCCACCTGGACCGCCAGACCGGCGGCCTGTCGCGGGCGATCGAGCGGGGCAATGCGGCGATCGACACGCTGCTGCGCTTCATGCTGTTCAACATCCTGCCGACGCTGGTCGAGATCCTGTTCGTCGTCGCCGTGCTGTGGTGGATCCTCGACCTGTGGTTCGCGCTGGTGACGCTGGCCACCGTCGCCCTCTACCTCGCCTTCACCCTGTGGGTGACGGAATGGCGGACCAAATATCGCCGGCAGATGAACGAGACCGACCAGGAGGCCAACACCAAGGCGATCGACAGCCTGCTGAACTTCGAGACGGTCAAGTATTTCGGCAACGAGGGCCATGAGGCGCGGCGCTACGAGGCGTCGCTGATCCGCTACGAGCGGGCCGCGGTGCGCAGCCAGGTGTCGCTGTCGCTGCTGAACATCGGCCAGGCCGCAATCATCGCCATCGGCCTGACCGCGGTGATGTGGATGGCCGCGGCCGGCATCGTCGACGGCCGGCTGACGGTCGGCGACTTCGTGCTGGCCAACACCTATCTGATCCAGCTGTACCTGCCGCTGAACTTCTTCGGCTTCGTCTATCGCGAGGTGAAGCAGGCGCTGGTCGACATCGAGAAGATGTTCTCGCTGCTCGGCGTGCCGCAGGAGGTGACGGACGCGCCCGGCGCCCAGCCGCTCCAGGTCCAGGGCGGCACGGTCAGCTTCACCGATGTCGAGTTCGGCTACGACCCGCGCCGGACGATCCTGAAGGGCGTCACCTTCAGCGTGCCGGCCGGGCACACCGTCGCCATCGTCGGCCCGACCGGGGCCGGCAAATCGACCATCAGCCGCCTGCTGTTCCGCTTCTACGACATCACCGCCGGGTCGGTGCGGATCGACGGCCAGGACATCCGCGACATCACCCAATCCAGCCTGCGCGCCGCCATCGGCATCGTCCCGCAGGACACGGTGCTGTTCAACGACACCATCCGCTACAACATCGCCTATGGCCGGCCGGGGGCGAGCGACGAGGAGGTCGAGGCCGCCGCCCGGATGGCGCGCATCCATGACTTCGTGCTGCGCCTGCCCGACGGCTACGAGACCAAGGTCGGCGAGCGCGGGCTGAAGCTGTCGGGCGGCGAGAAGCAGCGCGTGGCGATCGCCCGCACCATCCTGAAGGACCCGGCAATCCTGCTGTTCGACGAGGCGACCTCGGCGCTCGACACCAACACCGAGCGCGAGATCCAGGCCAATCTGCGCGAGGTCAGCCGCGGCAAGACCACGCTGGTGATCGCGCACCGCCTGTCGACCGTGATCGACGCCGACGAGATCATCGTCCTGGCCGACGGCCGTATCGCCGAGCGCGGCAGCCACGCCCAGCTGCTGGCCGAGGACGGCCGCTATGCCGAGATGTGGCGCCGGCAGCAGGAGGCAGCCGAGCGCGGCGAGCTGGTCACGCCGGACCGGCCGAACCGCGACCCGGAGATGGTCGAAGCCGTGGTGTCGTGACGATGACCGCCGACCCGGCCTTACCCAGTCGCGAGGCGGCTGGCGGGCGGGCGGTGCCGCGCATCAGGATCTGCTGGTGGGTGCCGGTGACCTGGGCGTGGAAGGCCAGCGCGGCCTCGGACAGGTCGGAATCCGGCCGCTGCTCCGGCTCGAAATTGTGGAACTCGTCGACGCCGCGGACCAGGGTCGCGGCGTCATGGGTGCCGACGACCTGGCGCACATGGGTGGGCAGGTAGCGGATGGCGAAGCCGATGCGGCGCTTGCCCGACGGGTTCGGGTCCGAGCCGTGGATCAGCCGGACATGATGCAGCGACATCTCGCCGGGCTGCAGTTCGAGCATCCGCGCCTTCGCCTCGTCGACCTCGACCGCGATCTCCTGGCCGCGTGACAGCAGGTTGTTGGCGGCGAAGGTGTCGCGATGCGGCACCTGGTCCAGCAGATGGCTGTCCGGGATCACCCGCATCGCGCCGTTCTCGGCCGTGCTCTCGGACAGCGCCACCCAGGCGGTGACGATGTCGGCCGGGTCGAGGCCCCAATAGGTCGAATCCTGGTGCCAGGAGACGAAGCCGGGATCGCGCGGCTCCTTGATGAAGAAGCTCGAGCCCCAGACCAGGATGTTCGGGCCGATGATATCCTCGACCGCGTCGAGGATGGCGGGGTGGCGGATCAGCCGGTCCAGCCAGGTGAACAGCAGATGGCTCTTGTGGCGCATCGGCMCCTTCAACGTCCCGTGCACGCCCTCATGCGCTTCGAGATGGCGGCGGATCTGCGTCGCTTCTTCGGCCGGCATCACCCGGATCGGCGCGACATAGCCGTGCGTGCGGTAATGCTCCACCGCGGCCGGGGACAGCATCTTCATGGCGGCTCCTCCGACGTCGGGCATCTTTGCGATGTTCCAGTTTTATTAATGCAGTTATGATTTCAAATATGGAAAACCATACGAGATGGGATGTCAACGCCGACGACCGGGACGGCGCCAAGCCGGGCGCCCCGGCGCTGGAGAAGGGGCTGGACCTGCTGGAGGCGCTGGCGGCCGAGCCCGGCGGCATCAACCAGAAGTCCCTGGCGGCCCGGGTCGGCCGGTCGGTCGGCGAGATCTTCCGCATGCTCGGCGTGCTGGAGCGCCGCGGCTATGTCGCCCGCGACCCGAAGACCGGCGAGTACCGGCTGACGCTGCGGCTGTTCCAGCTCGGCACCCAGCATCCGCCGACCCGCCGGCTGCAGCAGGCGGCGCTGCCGATCATGGAAGGCCTCGCCGCCCAGGTCGGGCTGGCCTGCCATCTCAGCATGGCCAGCGGCGAACATTTCCTGATCCTGGCCCAGGCCGAGCCGGACCGGCCGATGGGCTGGACCGTGAAGCTCGGTGCGGTCTTCCCGTTGTCGATGCACCTGGTCTCCGCCCGCATCCTGACCGCCTTCCAGCGCGACCCGCGGCGCGGTGAGATGGTGCGGATCATGGCGCAGCGGGACGAACTGCCGGTCGAAGACATCCTGGCGCGGCTGGAGGGCATCGCCGCGGCGGGCCATGACATGGCGCCGAGCGAGACGGCACCGGGCCTGACCGACATGAGCGCGCCGGTGCTCGACCCTTCGGGGCTGGCGGTCGCCGCGCTGACCCTGCCCTTCCTGCCGCAGCGGGGGAACACGATCTCCCCGGCGGACGCCCTGGCGGCACTTCAGGACGCCGCCGCCCGCATCTCGGAGCAGATCGGCGGAGCGGCCGGCTGAGGCGCCGTTTCAGCCTTCTTGCCTGGCCTTGGCCAGCCGCGCGCTTTCCCGCTTCAGCGGGCGGCTGACCGGGCAGACCTCCTGGACAAAGCCGTTCAGCGTGTTGGCCAGGTTGTCCTGCAGCAGCCGGTAATAGACGTACTGACCGCGCTTCTCGCCGGCGATCAGCCCCGCGGCCTCGAGCACGCTGAGATGTTGCGAGATCGACGGCTTCGACATCTCGAAGCGCGATGCGATCTCGCCCGCGCTCAGCTCGGCATGGGCGAGATAGGCCAGGATCTTCCGGCGGGGGGCCGAGGCCAGGGCTTCGAAGACACGCTGCATGAGTCATCCTGCCGGCCAGGCCGGCGCAGTATTTAGGCAGTTAACTAACCATTGACAGATTGGTCGCCATACAGTTAGGTAAATACCTAAATACAGAACCTCAGCGCACGGTGCAACCCTGCTGGAGGATCCAATGGCCTGCGTCTCCACCACCCGGATGATCGCCGATGCCGACAGCAGCGCCGTGCACGGCCGGGTGGAATGGGCGCCGGCCCGGTCGCTGTGGACCGGCGGCATGACCGCCGCGGCACTCGGCCTCGCCCCCTTTGCCACCAGTTGGAGCGCGGTGGGGCTGTTCGTCGCCACCACCGCCGTCACCATCTGCGCCGGCCATTCCGTCGGCATGCACCGACTGCTGATCCATCGCAGCTTCGCGGCACCGCTGTGGCTGGAGCATCTGCTGGTCACTCTCGGCACGCTGGTCGGCATGGCCGGGCCGATCGGTATGATGCGGCTTCACGACACCCGCGACTGGGCGCAGCGCCAGGCGGAATGCCACGACCTGCACGCCCATCGCGCCGGGATGCTGCGCGACGCCTGGTGGCAGATGCATTGCCGGCTGGTGCTCGACCGCCCGCCCCGCTTCGCGCCGGAGCAGCGGGTGCTGCAGGATCGCTTCTACCGGATCCTGGAGCGCAGCTGGATGTTGCAGCAGCTGCCCTGGGCCGTCCTATTCTGGAGCATCGGCGGCCTGCCCTGGCTGGTCTGGGGCGTGCCGATGCGGGTGGCGGTGTCGCTGACCGGGCACTGGCTGGTCGGACACTTCGCCCATCGTAACGGCGACCAGGGCTGGCGGGTCGAGGGCGTGGCGGTGCAGGGCTTCAACATCCGCTACTGCAGCCTGGTCACCTTCGGCGAGTCCTGGCACGGCAACCACCATGCCTTCCCGGACTCAGCCCGCCTCGGCGTCGAGCCGGGCCAGGCCGACCCCGGCTGGTGGCTGCTGCGCGGGCTGGAGCGGCTCGGCCTGGTCCGCGACCTGAAGCAGCCCGCCGACCTGCCGCCACGGCTGGGATTGCGGCGGGTGCAGCCGCAGCCGGTCGCGGGCTGATCTCGACAACAGGAGGGGGCCATGCCGTTTGCCTGGATCACGGCCATTCTTCTCGGCGCATTGGTGCCGGCCGCGATCTCTTCGGCAGCGGTGCAGATGATCGTGATGTTGCCCGTCGCATTCGTTTTCGCGCTTGGCCATGCACTCATCTTGGGCCTGCCGATCGCGCTTATCTATCGCGCGAAGCGCTGGCAATGGCCCGGCCTCGCCGTCGCGACGGGGTTCCTCATAGGGGTGATCCCGATCGGTATCTTCACCTGGCCGGTCAGGCGTTCGCCAGGCTCTACGGCATGGGCCAATGGCGTCCTCGTCAGCGTCGATGGCATCCCCACCCTGGTCGGTTGGCTGGATTTCCTCCGCTTCCTGGGTATGTTCGGAGCTCTCGGCGCCTCCGGGGCGCTGGCCTTCTGGCTGACCCTGCGCTGGACCGGCGCCCTCGATGAGCCGTCCTCCGAATAGGCATGCCCGGCCAAATCGCCTAGCCTTCCAGATGCAGAATCAATGCGAGGGATTGCGGGTGACGGCGGAGACGGTCGAGGGCATGGCGGCGCGGATCCGGGGCGGCGATCGCCGGGCCCTGGCCCGCGCCATCACCCTGGTCGAATCCCGCCGCGCCGACCACCGCGAGCGCGCCGAGGCGCTGCTGGAGGCTCTGGCCCCCGCCGCCGGCGGCGCCGTGCGGATCGGCATCTCCGGCCCGCCCGGCGTCGGCAAGTCGACCTTCATCGAGGCCTTCGGCCTGCACCTGACCGGCCGGGGCCACCGCGTCGCGGTGCTGGCGGTCGACCCGTCGTCGCAGCGCTCCGGCGGCTCGATCCTGGGCGACAAGACGCGGATGGAGCTGCTGACCCGCGACCCCGCCGCCTTCATCCGCCCCTCCCCGGCCGGCTCCACTTTGGGCGGGGTTGCGCGGCGCACCCGCGAGACCCTGCTGCTGTGCGAGGCCGCCGGCTACGACGTGATGATCGTCGAGACCGTCGGCGTCGGCCAGTCCGAGACCGCGGTGGCGCAGATGGTCGACGTCTTCGTGCTGCTGCTGCTGCCCGGCGCCGGCGACGAGCTGCAGGGCATCAAGCGCGGTATCGTCGAGGTCGCCGACATCCTGGTGGTGAACAAGGCCGACGGCGACCGGAAGGGCGCCGCCAACCATGCCGCCGCCGAATATCGCCACGCTTTGGCGCTGCTGCGCGGGACCGGCGGCTGGACCCCGCCGGTGCTGCAATGCTCGGCGCTGGAGAATCGCGGCATCGACACTGTCTGGGACACCATCGAGTCTTTTCGCGCGCAGATGGGCGACGCCCTGGCCGAACGCCGCGCCGAGCAGGCCCGGTCCTGGCTGTGGCGCGAGCTCGGCGACGGCCTGCTGGACGCGCTGCGCGGCCATCCTTCGGTGGCCAGGGCCCTGCCGGCGCTGGAAGCCGAGGTCGCCGCCGGCCGCCTGCTGCCGACCGCCGCGGCGCGCCGGCTGCTGGAGCGGTTTCTCGGGGGCTGACCGCAAGCCAGCGATTGACACCTGGTCTGATCGCTTTCAGGCTTTCCCAGAGGGAAGCCGATGTGGAACTCGACCGCAATTGCGCTGGCATGCATCGCGCTCGCCAGTTGCTCAAATCATATCAGACCTGATCCTGCAAAGCAGGATCTACAGGTCGAAGACATTAATGTGTTTATAGAGGCCAATAGGCTGGTGTTCTTCGAGACCGGAAGCGCTCGGCTGGATCGAGAATCGGAGCAAATTGTGAGGGGGGCCGCCGCCGAGCTGCACTGTCGAAAAACAGGCCCGATCGAGATCACCGGCAACACGGACCGATTCGGTTCGCAGGCCGGTAATCAACGCCTATCGATACGGCGGGCTGAAGCGGTCCGCGACGCGCTGATTGCCTATGGAGTTCGCAAAGACTTGCTTGTGGTTCGCGGGGTCGGCGAAACAGGACCCACTCGTGCCCACGGCCGATGGGGTCCGCGAACGACAGAATCGTTGGGTCCTGATCCACGACACCGCGCCTGAAATCTGCCCCGATCCAGCACGATAGGTCGACTGGCACCGGGCGGGTTCCTCGGGCCGAGACCGGCGCCGCCGATTGACACCGTATCGGGCTCTTTTCACTGTCGCGCAGCGGGGAAACAATGCGGCATTCAATTGCGATAGCACTGATCTGCGCCGGGCTCTCCGGCTGTGGACAGGCCGATAAGCCCGATCCCTTCAACCAGAACCTGAAACCCGGGGAAGTCATCACCATTGTTGACAACTCGCTGGTGTTCTTCGATTCCGGCAGCGCTCAGTTGAATCGCGAGACCATAAAGATACTGGATGCATCGGATCCAGTCGGATGGTTCAAGGGTATCGATCGCGTCGACCTCATCGGGCACGCTGATCGCACGGGATCGGCTGCTGACAATCTAAGACTCTCGCTCCGCCGTGCCGAGGCTGTCCGAGATGCCTTGATCGCCCGGGGCGCGTCGGAATCCCTGTTCGTCGTGCGCGGCGTTGGCGAAGACGATCCCCTGGTGCCGACCGCGGACGGGATCGCAGAACCGCAGAATCGCTTCGTCGAAATCCATCCTGGATCTCTCAAGCAGGATTCTGCCCATCAGTAGCCCACGGCCGGGGCCCGGTTGCCCGGGCCCCGGTTCTCCGCAGATGTCAGGCCTTCTTGGTCGTCAGGCCAACCGAAGAAGGCGCACCGGCTTTCGGCTTTTCCGGTGCGCTTTTCTTCGGCTTCTTGGCTTCCTTGGACTTGCGCACTTGACCCTTGGCCATGGCAATGCCTCCTTCGCTCGTGGACCCGCACATCATAGCGAAACGCCACGGTTCGTCGTAAAAATTCAATCGGGACCCGACGAAGCGAGACCGGTCACCGGCCGCCGGATGCGCTATCCTTCTCCCCGGCAACAGGGAGGCGGCGATGACCAGCTATGACGCCATCATCATCGGCACGGGCCAGGCCGGACCGGCGCTGGCGGACCGGCTGAGCCGGGCCGGGCAGCGCGTCGCGGTGGTCGAGCGCGCGCGCTTCGGCGGCACCTGCGTCAACACCGGCTGCATCCCGACCAAGACCATGGTCGCCAGCGCCTATGCCGCCCGGATGGCGCAGCGCGCCGCCGAATTCGGCGTCGTCCTGCCCGGCCCGCCGCGGGTCGACATGAAGCAGGTCAAGGCGCGCAAGGACGCCGTCTCCGGCCAGTCGCGGGTCGGGGTCGAGGGCTGGGTGCGCGGGATGGCGAACTGCACCGTGATCCAGGGCCATGCCCGGCTGACCGGGCCGCGCAGCGTCCAGGTCGGCGACGAGACCCTGACTGCCGAACGGATCTTCCTGAATGTCGGCGGCCGGGCCACGGTGCCGCCGATGCCGGGGATCAAGGATGTGCCGTACCTGACCAACAGCACGATGATGGATCTCGACACGCTGCCGGAGCATCTGGTGATCGTCGGCGGCTCCTATATCGGGCTGGAGTTCGGCCAGATGTTCCGCCGCTTCGGCTCCCAGGTGACGGTGATCGAGATGGGCCCCCGGCTGATCGGCCGCGAGGATGAGGACGTCTCCGATGCGGTCGCCGGCTTCCTGGAGAAGGAGGGCGTCGCCATCCGCACCAACGCCACATGCCTGAGCGTGGCGCGGCAGGGCGACGGCGTGGCGGTGACGGTCGACTGCACCGCCGGCGCGCCGGTGGTCACCGGGTCGCACCTGCTGCTGGCGGTCGGGCGCCGGCCGAACACCCACGATCTGGGGCTGGAGGCCGCCGGCGTGGCCACCGATGAGAAGGGCTACATCACCGTCGACGACACGCTGCAGACCAACGTGCCGGGGATCTGGGCGCTGGGCGACTGCAATGGCCGCGGCGCTTTCACCCACACCGCCTACAACGACTTCGAGATCGTCGCCGCCAACCTGCTGGACGGCGACAAGCGCCGCGTCAGCGACCGGATCACCGCCTACGCCCTCTACACGGACCCGCCGCTCGGCCGCGCCGGCATGACCGAGGCGGAGGCGCGCCGCTCCGGCCGCCGCATCCTGGTCGCCAAACGGCCGATGACCCGGGTCGGCCGCGCCGTCGAGAAGGGTGAGACCGATGGCTTCATGAAAGTCGTGGTCGACGCCGAGACCCGGCAGATCCTGGGCGCGGCCATCCTCGGCACCGGCGGCGACGAGGTGGTGCACGGCCTCTTGGACCTGATGTACGCCAAGGCGCCCTACGATGTGCTGCAGCGGTCGATGCCGATCCACCCCACGGTGTCCGAGCTGCTGCCGACCCTGCTGGGGTCGCTGGAGCCGGCGTCATGAGCGGGCGCGACCGGGCCGAGGCCGAGGTGCTGCGGGTGCTGGGCACCGCGGCGCCGGCGGGCCGCACCGTCACGCCGGACGACCGGCTGCTGGAGGATCTCGGCCTCGCCCCCGCCGACGTCACGCGGCTGGCCTGGGACATCGAGCAGGCGCTCGGCGTCGATCTCCCGCGCGACGACTTGGCCTCCGTGTTCACCGTCCGCGCGCTGATCGACCTGGTCGACCAGCATTACGACCCGCTGACGGCCGAGCCGAAGCATGGCTGGCATATGTGACCGGCGCCGGTCACGACTACGACTATTGGATGAGTGCACTGCAGCGTCGGACCGGCTCTCCGGCGTTGCGAGATCGGTAGGCACATATCAAGCTGACACAGCTGCTGGAGACCCCCGCTCATGACTCCCCAGCGCCGGCTGACCGTCATCGTCTCGCTCGACGTCGCCGGCTTCACACGGTTGGTGCAGGAGAATGAGCGCGCCACGCTGGCGGCGCTGGCGTCGATCCGCCGTGAACTTCTGGGCGCGACACTGCGGGCCCGGCATGGTCATGTATTCAAGTCCATGGGCGACGGTGTTCTGATCGAGTTCCCGAACATCGAGGACGCCGTGTGCTGGACGGTCGAGTTCCAGGAGGCGATGGCGGTCCGCACCGCGCGGCGACCGCAGCGGCCGATCCTGGTGCGCGCCGGCATCGCACTCGCCGACGTCTTCATCGAAGGTGAGGATCGCTTCGGCGCGGCCGTCGCCTTCGTCGTCCGCCTGCAGCAGGCGGCACCGCCGGGCGGGATCGCCATCACCCATTCCGTGCGCTGGCAGTTGGGCAAGTCATTGTCGGCGCCGTTCGTCCGGATCATGAAAACGCTGAAAGACATGGAAGAACCGATGGAGGTGTGGATCTGGGCGCCTCCCGGGACAGAGATCGAGCGGGCCACGGCAGACGCAGCGGCGGAGGACGACGAGGATGAGCTGCCGTCGATCGTCGTCCTGCCGTTCGACAATCTGTCGGACGATCCCGCGGCTTCCGTCCTGGCCAACGGCGCCGTGGAAGAGATCACGGCCACGCTCTCCCGCATCCGCGACTTCACCGTGATCGCCCGCCATTCGGCCGAGGCGTATCGAGCCACGGGACGGCCTGCCGATCCTCGCGAAATTGCGCGGACGCTCGAGGTCCGCTACCTGCTGGAAGGCAGCGTGCGGAAATCGGGAAACCGGGTGCGGATCACGGCCCAGTTGATCGATGCCGCCAGTGCGCTGCATCTGTGGTCCGGGCGCTTCGACGGCACGGTCGAGGAGATTTTCGACCTGCAGGACCGAATCGCCGAGGGCGTCGCCGGCGCGCTGCACCCTTCGATCCGGGCGGCGGAGATCGCGCTGGCGCTGAGCAAGCGGCCCGACAGCCTGGCGGCCTACGATCTGATGCTGCGGTCCCTGCCGCATCTCTGGGCGCATCGGAAGCCGGAGAATGCCGAGGCGATCCGGCTGCTGCGGGAGGCGCTGCGGCTCGATCCGGAGTACAGCCGTGCCGCCGCACTGGCCGCCTGGGCGCATGGCCAGCAGGTCACCTACAACTGGGCCGCGGATTATGCGGCCGAACGGGCCGCCGGCGATCTCCTGATCAAGCAGGCTTCGGAGGGGTCCCAGGACGACGCGACGGCGCTGAGCGCCCTGGCCACGGCGACGATGTTGCTGTTCGGCGACATCGGCCGGGCCGAGCAGTTCGTCGATCGGGCGCTGGCGCTGGACCCGAACCATGCCTGGGCCTGGACCCGCCGCGGTTTCCTGCACGTCTATCGCGGCAATCCCGCCGCGGGGCGGCCCTGCTTCGAACGGGCGATGCGCCTCAGCCCGCTCGACCCGTTCAGCTTCAACTGCTTCATCGGCCTGGGCCTGGCCGCCTTCGCCGAGGGCCGCCCCGACGAAGCGGTCGGCTGGACCCGCAAGGCGCTGCATCAGAAGCCGGCGGCGACCTGGATGTTCCGCGACCTCGCCGCCTTCCTGGCCCATGCCGGGCAGATCGAGCCTGCCCGTGCGGCGCTGGCGCAGTTCACGGCCTCCCGGCCCGGGATCGCCGTCTCGACCGTGGCCGACGCCCTGCATTATTTCGAGCCGGATCTGCTGCGCCGCTATCTCGACGGCCTGAGCCGCGCCGGCTTGCCCTCCGAACCAGCGACACCAGCTGACCCCGAACCTGCGTGAGGCCCGGATCTGTGAGGGCAAGGACCGCGACGTCCAGGACCGGCACTGGGACCAGTTGGATCTCCGCTTGGCGCCGAAGGCCGGGTTGCGGGTAGACTGAGGACACGGACCTCGAAGCGAAGGACGCGCCATGGCCACCACGCCCCCGCCCCTTGCCCTCGACCTGCCGGCCCCCGGCTTCAGCCTGCCCGGCACCGACGGCCGGACCTATTCGCTGGACGACGTCGCCGGGCCGCGCGGCACGGTGATCGTCTTCATCTGCAACCACTGCCCCTATGTGAAGGCGGTGATCGACCGCTTGGTGGACGACGCCATGTCGCTGCTGGCCGAGGGCATCGGCTTCGCCGCGATCTGCTCGAACGATGCCGCCGCCTATCCGGAGGACGGCTTCGAGCAGATGAAGGCCTTCGACGAGGCGCACGACCTGCCCTTCCCCTATCTGCACGACGAGGACCAGTCCGTGGCCCGGGCCTATGGCGCGGTCTGCACCCCGGACTTCTTCGGTTATGACGGGCGCCGGCAGCTGAAATATCGCGGCCGGCTGGACGAAGGCCGCACCGGCCCGCTCCCGCCGCATGCGCGGCGCGAGCTGGTCGAGGCGATGATCCGGATCGCCGAGACCGGCCAGGCCCCCGCCGACCAGGTGCCGTCGATGGGCTGCTCGATCAAGTGGAAGGCCGGCTGAGCCGCGGCGCTGTCACCCGCGGCTCAGGCCGTCACGCCGCTGCGTGGCTCGCGATGGCGATGAGCGTCTACGACGCCCGGTCGAGCACGCTCCAGTCGAACCCGCGCGCCCAGTCGGCGAAGCTGTGCCAGCCGACCTCGGGGAAATCCCGCCGCAGCGCCGCGATATCGGCGGAATAGCCGGCCCGGTCGAACCATTCGAACATCAGCGCCAGATCTTCGCTCTGCTCGCGCATCGCGGCGATCGGGAGCGCCTGATAGGCGATCGGGCGGCCGATGGCCTGCGACAGGATCGTCGCCTGGTCCTCGCCCGTCAGCTCGTCCCCGGCGATGTCGATGCGCCGGCCGAACACCTGCTCGCGCCGCTCCGCCAGGACAGCGGCGAAGGTGCCGATATCGGCCACGGCCACCAGCTGGAGGGCGCGTTTGGGCGACATGGCGAAGGCGTGCACCCCCTGGCGCAGCCCGGCGATCCCCCAGGGCGCGACGGCGTTCTCCATGAAGCCGACCGGCGCGCTGACGGTGTACGGGATGCCGAGCCCGGCGATATGCCGCTCGACCCGAACCTTGCTCTCGAAATGCGGGATGCCGGTGTTCTTGTCCGCGTTGCCGACCGACGAATAGATCAGATGCCCGATTCCGGCCGCCTTGGCCGCATCGGCGGCGATGATGCCCTGGCGGGTCTCCTCCTCCGGCCCGGCCTCGTAGCTGTTGCCCATCAGGAACATCGTGTCGACGCCCTGGGCAGCCTGCCGCACCGAGGCGGCGTCGCCGAGATCGCCGGCCCGGATCTCGGCGCCGGCCGAGGCCAGCCGCCGCGCGGCTTCGCTGGCCGGCTTGCGGGTCAGCGCCGTGACGCGATGGCCCCGGGCCAGCAATGCGGCGGCAACCGCGCCTCCCTGCTGGCCGGTCGCGCCGGTGACCAGGACATGTCGCTTGGTGCTCATGGGTTGGCTCCTTCGTTTCCCAACGGAGCAGAATTGGGGCCTCCCCTATCGGTCCATAATGAAGGATAATCGGGAAACGCTGTCCCATCCTCACATACAATGCTCGATCTCAACGACGTCCAGGTCTTCGCCCGCGTGGTCGAGGCCGGCAGCTTCACCGCCGCCGCACGTCTGCTCGGCATGCCCAAGACCACGGTCAGCCGCCGCATCGCTGCGCTCGAGCGCGAGGTCGGGGTGCGGCTGCTGCAGCGGACGACGCGCAGCCTCAGCCTGACGGATGCCGGGCGGCTCTATTACGAGCAGGGCAGCCGGGCGCTGCGGCTGATCGATGAAGCGAATCTGCGGCTGGCGGAAGCGCGCACGGAGCCCTCGGGGACGATCCGGATCTCGGCGCCGGTCGGCTTTGGCGCTCACTTCCTGACCGCCACGGTGTTCGACTTCCTGGCCGCTCATCCGAAGACCAGGGTCGAGCTGCGCCTCACCGACGACAGGCTGAACCTGGTCGAGAACGGCATCGATCTCGCCTTTCGGACCGGGGTGCTGCCGGATTCCACGCTGATCGCCCGCAGGCTCGGCTCGACCCACCGGATCCTGTGCGCCAGCCCGGACTATCTCGAACGCTGCGGCGTGCCGGCGATGCCGGCGGATCTCGCCCGCCATGACTGCGTCATCGCCGGCCCGTCGGCCGCGGGCGCCGCCTGGGTGCTGGAGGGGCCGGAGGGCCGCGAGACGGTCGCGGTGTCGGGGCGCTTCGCCGCGAACGAGATGCAGGCGGTGTTCGCCGGCGCGGTCGCCGGCTACGGCATCGCCCAGCTGCCGTTCGGCATTGCCCGGACCGCGGTCGCGGACGGCCGGCTGCGCCGCGTCCTGCCCGAGCACGAGATGCCGGCCAGCGGCCTTCACGCCGTCTATCCGAGCGGCCAGCACCTCTCGCCCCTGGTCCGGGCCTTCATCGAGCTTGTGGCCGCGCGGGTGAACGCGTCCGGAGGCCGGATCGGCGGGCCCTAGCCGAATGCAGCCTGGTATTGCTCCGGCTTGAAGCCCACCAGCAGTTTGCCGCCGATGTCGAGCACCGGCCGCTTGATCATCGAGGGCTGGTCGAGCATCAGCGCGATCGCCCCGGCCTCGCTCAGCCCCTCGCGGGCGGCGTCCGGCAGCTTGCGGAAGGTGGTGCCGGCGCGGTTCAGCAGCACCTCCCAGCCGGCCTGCCGCGCCCAGCCCTCGAGCGTAGCGCGGTCGATCCCCGCCGCCTTGTAGTCGTGGAAGTCATAGGCGACGCCGCGCTGGTCGAGCCAGGCCCGTGCCTTCTTCATCGTGTCGCAGTTCTTGATGCCGTAGATCGTGACCGCCTTCGCCATGCTTCCGCTCGTTCGTCCGTCGTGACGGTCCGACCATAGGGGGAGCGGGCGCAGCCGTCACCCGCGCAGCGGCCAGCGGCGGGGAGTCGTCGCCTCAGGCCGCCCGCAGTGCCTCGGCAACGAAATCGAAGCGGTCATTGCCGAAGAACATCTCGTCGCCGACGAAGATCGTGGGCGAGCCGAAGACGCCACGCTCGGCCGCCTCGGCGATGTTCGCCGCCAGCTTGCCGGCATAGTCCTCGGATCCGGCGCGCTCCAGCAGACTGGCGCCGTCCCAGCCGGCCCGGTCCAGCACTGCGACCAGATCCGGCCGTCGGCCGAGATCGATGCCGTCGGCCCATATCGCGGCATAGACCGCCTCGACATAGTCGGCACCCCTGTCCTCGTCGATCGCGACCAGCGCGCCACGGTCCAGCAGGGCGAAATCGATGCTCTCGAAATGAGGTGTCGGGGCGAAGGCCACGCCATAGCTGCGGGCCCAGCGCCGCAGATCGGCGATGGCATAGGCGAATTTGTTGCGGCATTCGAGCGTGGTCGGGCGGTTGCCGACCCGCTGCATCAGCTCGACCAGGCTGAAGGGCCGGTAGCGGATCGTCGCGTCATGCTCCGCCGCCAGCCGCGGCAGGACGGTGCTGGCGAGATAGGAGTACGGGCTGAGGAGGTCGAAATAGAAGTCGATCCGAGGGGACATCGAAGCGCTCTCCTGCTGTGGCCGGCCACGGCCGGCGGTGGTTGCGCTTCCATTACGGCCGCCACGGCCGGCAGGATACGGAGGCTGCGGCCGGCAGCAGCCACGGGCATTTGAAATAGTCGGCGATGCGATCGATCCGCCCGTCCGTCGCGCCGATGCGGACCACCGAGGCCGGCTCCCACTCCCCCGCGGCATCTCGATTCAGCACGATCACCACCGGCTCTCCGTCCAGCTCGCCCGGCGCCATGCGCCACGGGACGGAGCCGCGCTCGTACTCGACGAAGTAAGGCGAATCCGCCAGACGACCGGCGAAGCAGGAGGCCACGCGCAGCCGCGCATCCGCGCTGGTCAGGGCGCGAACCCCGTCCCAGTCCTGCCGGTTGAACCGCTCGACATAGAGGCGCAGCAGCTCCGCCATCCCTGGGACTGCGGCCGGCGGCGGCACGGGGGTCTCCGGCAGCGCCGCCAGCTTGGCCCGGCCGCGGCTGAGCGCAGCCTTCACGCCGCCGACGGTGGAATCGACCAGCTCCGCAATCTCCTCGAGCGAATGGTCGAACACATCCTTCAGCAGCACGCAGGCCCGCTCCTTGGGCGGGAGATGCAGCACCAGCCGCTCGACCGCCCGTCCCAGGCCAAGGCCCGGCGGATCGACAGGCAGCACGATGTCCGGCTCGGCGGCAGCCGCCTCCGCATCCTGCCGCACCCCGCGTCGGCGCAGGAAGTCGATGCACCGGTTGTGCGCGATCCGGAACAGCCAGGGGCC
This sequence comes from Inquilinus sp. YAF38, assembly GCF_052113205.1. NCBI lineage: Bacteria > Pseudomonadati > Pseudomonadota > Alphaproteobacteria > Rhodospirillales > Rhodospirillaceae > Inquilinus > Inquilinus sp. YAF38. Next base: position 114,899 of record NZ_JBFRCU010000013.1, read on the forward strand.
GAGCGGCCGACTGTCGTCGTAGCGGTCCAGCCGGCGATACGCGTCGAACAGCGCCTCCTGCACCACGTCCTCGCCGTCGAGCACCGAGCCGGTCATCCGCGCGCAATAGCGATGCAGCCGCGGGCGCAGATGCGTCACGGTCTCCAGGAAGGCGGCGTAGCGCGTGTCGAAGAGGCCGAGCCGGTCGAGATCCGAGGTGAAATCCATGAAGCCGCCATCCGGATATGAGGGGGTGGATGCCGTCATTACGCAGCCCGACACCGCCAGGATACGCCGGTGCGATGGTCCGGTGACCCGGAATAGCTGACACTCGGTGACAGGTGAGGCCCTGTATTCTCCCCGGGATGCAACAGACGAGGCCGAGAATGAGCAAGACGGTCGAAAAGGTCCGGAAAACACCGGCGGAGGTGGCGGAGGGGCGCTGCCTGTGCGGCCGGGTGCGGATCGAGATCGGGGTTCCGGCGCGCTGGGCCTGGCACGATCACTCCAGGGACAGCCGGTTGGCGCATGGCGCCGCCTATGCCACGTATGTCGGGTGCTGGCGCAGCCGGGTCCGCATCGTCAAGGGCGAGGCCGCCCTCGCCCGCTTCACCGAGGAGGACACCGGGCGCACCCGCAGCTTCTGCCGTCATTGCGGCACGCCGGTGCTGTATGAGCGGCCGCACGCGGCGCAGATGGTGAACATCCCGCGCGCCCTGTTCGAGACCCGCACCGGCCGCGAGCCGCTGTACCATATCGCCATCGAGCAGGCGCGGGAATGGACGTACCGGGGCGAGAAGCTGCGGCCGCTGAAGGGCTTTCCCGGCGTGGTGTGGACCGGGCCGAAGAAGACAAAGCGGCCGCTGATGGACGAGGAGTTCTAATACCCGCAGCTTCTGAGATCAGCCCTCCGTCCCCTTCCCCGTCATGGCGAGGAGCGCAGCGACGTGGCCATCCAGAGGCCGGTGCCGCTGGGATCGCCACGCCCCTTCGGGGCTCGCCATGACGGGTCAAAGTCTTGGGCCGTAGGTGTAATCCGCCATACGCGCCGGAACGGCGCCGCAGGCATCAAACCAATCTCTCCTCGCCTCCGAGCACGACCAGCCGCTCGATGAACTTCCGACTGGTCTCGTGCGCAGCCCGGATCGCGGCGAGGCGTCGATCGAAATCGCTCTCGGCTTGGCCACCGATCACCGCCTCAGCGGCTCTGCTCCTCGATCTCGGCGCGGCGCCTCACCCCAGCAGCTTCATGAAGTTCCGCTTGCGATGGAAGCGAACCTTGAGCGCCGAAACATAAGCCGCCTGCTCGGCCGCGCTTCGCAGCGCGGCCATGCGGGCGACGAGCTGAGCCGCCTCCTCGTAAGCCGGGTTGCCGCCGCCCTCGGCGAGCTGCTCGACACGTTCGGCATGGACTTCGATCGCCTCGCGCGGATGCGTCGCCTCGCTCGCGCGGGCAAGCTTCTCCTTCACTCCGGTCGAAGCTCCGTGCCGGCGCAGGGTCGCCCAAGCCCTGTCGAACATCTCCTCCCGTATGAGAATGCGGACGAGAAGATCGGCAGGCGAATGCCACTGCGTGCGCATCTCGCTCGCCCCCCGAGTGTCGAGGAATGTCAGCACCCGATCGCGGGCCTCCTCCCCTCCGATTTCGCGGATTCGCGCGTAGAGTTCGAGGCTCGGCGCCTTCCTGAAGGCCCGCCACAGATGCTCCTCCGCCTCGCCTTTCCGGCCCGCTTTCGAGAGGAGGTCGACGGCCAGGGAAACGAGCCGCTCGTCGGGGCGGTCGTCTTCGAACAGCCAGAGGCCTTCTTCGGCGTGGCGGAGAGCGTCGTCTGCGAGGTCTTGCGAGAGGCAGAATTGGGCGAGTTGCAGATAAGCCCATGTCGACGACAGATCCTTGGCGCGCAGGGCGATGCGGGCCGCCACGTCGCCATCGCGCTCGGCGAAGAAATCGATGATGGCCTTCAGCCGGTGGTAATCGCCGGAGAATTGGCTTTCCTGCTGTCGCGCACCCTGCCGCGGGGGCAGCCTCTCCCACGCCTCCGACGCCAATCGGCGATATTCGCCCAAGCCGGTTTCGCCGAGCAGGTCGGCATAGCGCCGAGCCGCGTCGGCGAACGTATCGAACTCGCTCTCCATCTCGCGGGCGAAGAGATCGCGCGCCAGCTGGACCGGCTCGGGCCGCGCCGCCTGGGCGGCCGCGAGATGGATGTCGGCCACGCGATGCAGCAATGCGTCACGGTGACCGTGGGAATCGTCTAGGGTCTCGAAGGTCTCTTCGATCCGGTCGACGACCCGTTCAACGAGCCTGAGCGCGATGCCGGCGCGTCCCGACGGCACGAGATCGGCGACGGCGTCGAGCGCCGCGTCCACGCCGGCGGCCCAGTCTGGGGCTTCCCGGTACCCGATATAGACCTCGCTATCGGTCGCGATATCGATCGCTTGACTCAGGCGGGCCTCGACCGTCTCGTCGTCGCCCTGCGCAGCGGCCGCGGCCACATCCAGCCGGCGGAACAGCGCCGGATCATCGCCGGCCAGATCGACGATCATGTCGACCAGGACATCGACGCCCTTCGCCTTCAGGTGATCGCGGATGCGCGCGAGCGCGCCGGCCGCCTCCGTCCCACCGTCCGGGGCGTCGATAGCGAATCGGGGCTCGGTCTTCATAGCGGCCACAACACCTCATCCATCAGGATCGACTGCAAGGCTTCATCGAGCCGCGATTCGACGCGAGGCACAAGGGCTGCGGCGGACGACCTAAGCCGCCGGGCGCACCGAAACAGCGACGACTGCCGGCCTGTCGTCGATCGGGAAATGCAGCAGCGCCGCCACCAGCCCGGCGATCGCGGTGGCGATCCAGACCAGGGAATAGGAGCCGGTGACGTCGAACACGAAGCCGCCGGCCCAGGCGCCGAGGAACGAGCCGATCTGGTGGCTGAGGAAGCAGACGCCGAACAGCGTGCCGAGATGGCGCGTGCCGAACACCTTGGCCACCAGCCCGCTGGTCAGCGGCACGGTGCCCAGCCAGGTCAGCCCCATCACCGCGGCGAAAACCACGACCGAGGCTTCACTTTTTGGCGCCAGGAAGAAGGCAGCGATGGCGGCGCCGCGGATCAGGTACAGCCAGCCCAGCACCTGCTGCTGGCGGAACCGCCCGCCGAGCCAGCCGCAGCCCCAGCTGCCGACCATGTTGAACAGCCCGACCAGCGCCAGCGCGGTGGCGCCGCGCCCCGCCGGCATGTGGCACAGCAGCAGGTAGTTCGGCAGATGCGTGCCGATGAAGGCGAGCTGGAAGCCGCAGGTGAAGAAGCCGAGGGTCAACAGGCGATAGCCGCGGTGGCCCAGCGCCTGCGCCACCGCCGCCCGCAGCGGCATCGCCGGCTCGGCCTGGGCCGGCGCGCTCCGGCCCTGGCGGT